>NZ_CACSJY010000053.1:0-40854 GCF_902706155.1 Pseudomonas sp. 18058 | reverse complement strand
ACGAAGCATTCTTTATCGGCGCTTTGGTGGAAGGGGTGGGGCCGATGTCTCCCACAGTCTGTACTGGGCTAACAGTCAGAAGCTGGCTTTTGGTCCCACCCACCCCTTCGAGTCCTACCATACAAGCGGGCTTGCTCGCGAAGCTCTTTCAGGTGGCCCACCGCGGTTTACGTTTTTGCACAAAAGCCATGGTGCCCTCGATCCCTTCTTCTCCTATCACCGCTTCGCTAAACCACTGCGCCGCTTCATCAAGCAACTCAGCCGATGGCTGCCCGGCACTCGCCAACAACAATTTCTTGGTCACGGCATTCGCCTCCGGCGCACAACACAGCACGTGTTGCAGCACCTCATCCAGACGCTCAGCCAGCGCCTGCGCATCCTGCTCGACAAAATGCACCAGCCCCAAACGGCGTGCCTGATGCCCGTCAAAACGTGCGGCGGTCAGCGCCAGTCGCCGCGCCTCGGTCAGGCCAATGCGCTGCACCACAAACGGCGCGATCTGCGCCGGTAGCAGACCCAGGCTGGTTTCCGGCAATCCGAATTGCGCCTGATGATCGGCAATCGCAATATCGCTGACACACGCCAGCCCAAAACCACCGCCGAGCACCGCGCCTTGCAGCACCGTGATCAGCACTTGCGGCGCGTGCTGCGCTTCTTCCAGCAAAGCCCCGAACGCACGATTCAACTCACGGTAAGCATCCGCACCCTGAGCACGGGCACTGGCCATGTCCTTGATATCGCCCCCGGCGCAGAAATGCCCGCCGGCGCCGCTGAGCACCAGAGCGCGAACACTGCGGTCATCGCGTACCGACGCCAGCACCGCACGCAATTCGCTGACCATTTGCAGGCTCATCGCATTGCGGCTATCCGGGCGATTGAGGGTGATGTGCAGCACGCCGCCATGCAGTTCCAGCAACAGCGTCTGGCAATCCGGCAGGCTGCTCATTTCTTTTTCCCCGGCAGGATGCCCATCAGTTTGCAGATGATCCCCAGCATGATTTCGTCGGCGCCGCCGCCAATCGACACCAGCCGCACATCGCGATAGGCGCGGGCCACCGGGTTGTCCCACATGAAACCCATGCCGCCCCAATATTGCAGGCAGCTGTCACTGACTTCGCGGCCCAGACGCCCGGCCTTGAGCTTGGCCATCGACGCCAGGCGCGTGACGTCCTGGCCTTTCACGTACTGCTCGGTGGCCTGATAGACCAGCGCGCGCAGGCATTCGATTTCGGTTTGCAGTTCGGCGAGGCGGAAGTGGATCACCTGATTGTCGATCAGCGCATTGCCGAAAGTTTTGCGCTCCTTGCAGTACTCGATGGTGCTGTCGACGCAGTACTCAAGGCCCTTGATCATGTTCGCCGCGCCGAACAGGCGTTCTTCCTGAAACTGCAGCATCTGCATCATGAACCCGGCGCCTTCGTGGCCGACGCGGTTGCGCTGCGGCACGCGCACATCGTCGAAAAACACCTGCGCAGTTTCCGAGCTGCGCATGCCGAGCTTGTCGAGGTGCGAACTGAGACTGATGCCCGGCGTGTTCATCGGCACCATGATCAGCGACTTGTTGATGTGAGGTTTATCGTCGGAAGTATTCGCCAGCAGGCAGATGAAATCAGCACTCGGCGAGTTGGTGATCCACATCTTGCTGCCATTGATCACATAGTCGTCGCCGTCCTTGCGCGCGGTGGTTTTCAGCCCGGCAACGTCGGAGCCAGCGCCGACCTCGGAAACGCCGATGCAGCCAACCTGCTCGCCGGTGATCGCCGGACGCAGAAACTCTTCGCGCAAGTCATCGGAACCAAAACGGGCGAGGGCGGGCGTGCACATGTCGGTCTGCACGCCGATCGACATCGGAATGCCGCCGCAATGAATGGTGCCGAACTCTTCAGCGGCGACAATCGAATAGCTGTAATCGAGACCCATGCCGCCGAATTTTTCCGGTTTGGAAATACCGAGCAAACCGAGGTCGCCGGCCTTGCGGAAGATCTCGTGGATGGGAAAGCGTCCGGCCTTTTCCCATTCATCGACGTGCGGATTGATCTCGTGCTCGACGAACTGGCGGACGGTACGGCGCAGGGCTTCGTGTTCCGGGGTGAAGATCATTTTTTATTGTTCTCCATAAGATCCGTGGCGGTCAGAACCGGCTGACGCCGAAGCTGTTGGGTTGCAACGTGCGAATGTCGGCTTCGTGGCAGATGTCGAGCAAATAGCCGAGCAGCGTGCGCGTGTCGCGTGGATCGATCAGCCCGTCATCCCACAGGTTGGCGCTGCCGTAGAGCGCGGTGGATTGGCTGTCGAGTTTCTGCGCGGTGACCTGTTCAAGCATGTCGAGCATTTTCGGATCCGGCGTCAAACCGTCCTTGAGCTGTTTGGCTTCGGTAACGATGCGCAGAACTTTACCGGCCTGCGCGCCGCCCATTACAGCGGTGCGGCTGTTCGGCCAGGCAAAGATAAAGCGCGGATCGAGACCGCGTCCGCACATCGCATAGTTCCCGGCACCGTAGGAGCCGCCGACGACGATGGTCAGTTTAGGCACCCGCGCGTTGGCCACCGCTTGAATCAGTTTCGAGCCGTGTTTGATAACGCCTTGCTGTTCCGATTCAGTGCCGACCATGAAGCCGGTGGTGTTGTGGAAAAACAGCAACGGTGTCTGGCTCTGATCGCACAGCTGAATGAATTGCGCCGCTTTGCTCGCACCGTTCGGCGTGATCGGACCGTTGTTGCCGATGAAACCGCAGGCGCGACCCTGAATCTTCAATTGCCCGCAAAGGGTTTGCTGATCGAACTCGCCCTTGAATTCCAGAAAGCAGGATTCGTCGGCGATGCGCGCGATGATTTCGCGCACGTCGTAAGGTTTTTTCGGATCGTCGGGAATCAACCCCAGCAGTTCTTCGATGGGGTAGAGCGGTTCTTTGTATTGCGGTTCCGGCAGCCATGGCAGTTGTTCATTCCACGGCAGCATTCGCAGAATTTCACGCACCTGACGCACGCCGTCGGCATCGTTTTCCGCCAGGTATTCAGCCGTGCCGGCGACCTGCGCGTGCATCTCGGCGCCGCCGAGTTCCTCATCGGTGGCGACTTCCCCCGTGGCCGCTTTGAGCAAGGGCGGGCCGGCCAAAAACAGCTTGGCCTTGCCGCGCACCACCACCACGTAATCCGACAGCCCCGGCTGATAAGCGCCGCCCGCCGTGGCTGAGCCGTGCACCACGGTGATCTGCGGCAAACCCATCGCCGACATCCGCGCCTGGTTGGCAAAACTGCGCGCGCCTTCGACAAAAATATCCGCCGCGTAATTGAGGTTGGCGCCGCCGCTTTCGGCGAGGGTAATCACCGGCAGTTTGTTTTCCTGAGCGATCTGTTGCAGGCGCAGGGATTTTTTCAAACCGCTCGGCGAGATCGTGCCGCCCTTGATCGCGCTGTTGTTGGCGACCACCATTGCGCGGATGCCACAAACGTAACCGATGCCGGCGATCAGTCCGCCACCGGCCGAGCTGCCGTCCTTATCGTCATGCAACCTGTAGCCGGCGAGACTGGCCAGTTCGAGAAACGGCGCGCCGGGATCGAGCAACAGGTTCAGGCGTTCGCGCGGCAGTAACTGTCCGCGCTTGTCGAATTTGGCTTTGGCTTCGGCGGCTTTATTCAGCAGGTTTTGTTCGAGTTGCTGCACTTGCTCGATGGCCACGAGCATTGCCGCACGGTTACGGGCGAAGGCCTCGCTGTGCGGATCGAGTTGGGACTGGATCTGCGGCATGGCTTACTCCTTGTCCTTCAGCACGTCTGGAAGGTAGGCGCGATGGAAGCCATTGAACGACTCGCTGTGAGTCGCTTTGTGCAACGGCCACGCACGGCTGCCGAGGCTGGCCGCGCCATCAATTTTCAATGTGCTGCCGCTAATAAATGCCGCCGCCGGACTGAGCAAAAATACAATCGCTGCGCTGACTTCCGATTCGGTGCCGATGCGCTTGAGCGGCACATGCTCGCGCAGGGTCGGAATCACCGCTTTGAACGCACCTTCGTAAGTGTCCATGCCGCTGGAGGCGATCCAGCCCGGCGCCACCGCATTGACCCGCACCCCGGCATAACCCCATTCAAACGCGGCGGTTTTGGTGAAGTTGTCCATGCCCGAACGCGCCGCGCCGGAGTGGCCCATGCCGGGCATGCCGCCCCACATGTCGGCGAGCATGTTGACGATGCTGCCGCCGTGCTTGCTCATCGACTGGTTGAACACTTCCCGCGCCATCAGAAAACCGCCGACCAGATTGGTGCGCAGCACGGTTTCGAAACCTTTCTGATTGATCGAAGCCAGCGGCGACGGGTATTGGCCGCCAGCGTTGTTGACCAGACCATGAATCGGCCCGTGCTCGGCGATCAGTTCCTTGACCAGTTGTTTTACCGCTTCTTCATCACGAATATCGCAGGCCTGCCAGTGCGCGCGGCCGCCGTCCTCGACGATTTCGGCGGCGACCTTTTCCAGTTTTTCCGGTTTGCGCCCGACCAGCAGCACGTTGGCGCCGAGCGCTGCCAGTTCGTGCGCGGTGCAACGGCCGATGCCGCTGCCGCCACCGGTGACGATGATGGTCTGGCCGCTGAACAGCTCGGCATTGAAAATCGACGCGTAAGCCATGCACACCATCCTCTAGTAGAGCTGTTCGGCGATGCTCTGCGGCACCGGGATCTGGATTTCCAATAACTGCTGGGCGAATGCCTTGCCTTGTGGGTCGATGCGCAGACTGGCCACGCCGCCACCGCCGAGTGCGTTTTCCAAAAGAAAGTTGAGGCTGTGGGTGCCGGGCAGATACCAGCGTTCGACCCGGCCGTGGATCGGGTCGAGCACGTGGCTCATCCAGTCGACGATCACTGCCGGGGTCAACGCTTCGGCGATCCACGGTAGGTATTCGGGTTTGCGCGGCAGCACGCCGATGTTGCTGTGGTTGCCCTTGTCACCGGAGCGCGCCACGGCCAGTTTCACCAGTGCCACGCTGGCATCGGCGCGGCCCTGAGGTTTCGGCGGTTGCTGGGCAATCGGCAAATCTTCACTGTCGAGCGCGACCAACGAGGGCAGGGCGCAAGAATGGCGTTCACCGGCCAGATCGATCTGCAAGGTGCAGGCGTTTTTATCGATCAGGAATGAAAACAAACGGATCAGCGGATACACGGTTGGCCGTCCGCCAACGATGCCGGTCAGCCCCGGCGCCATGCCGGTCGCGGCCTGGGCGATTTCCCGGGAGAACAGAATCAGCGCCTGTTTGCTCGGGTGCCGCACGGCGAGTTTGATCACCACTTCGCGGCTGTCGCGACGTTGCCCGTGCGGGCCGTAAGTGGCTTCGCTGCCGAGCAGTTCGATGTGGGTTTCGCTGTAGGGCGACCAGCCGCGCTGGCTGAACATTTCCGCGGTCTTGTCGATGATTGCCTGACTGACGCGCTGCGCTTTTTCAACGGCATCGATACCGGCGATCAGGCAACTGGCGGTGCAGCGAAAGCCGTCCGGCCAGGTGGCGCTGACCTTGTATTTATCCGTCGGCGGCAGGCCTTTGGCGCCGCGAACGTGTACCGCGTTTTTGCCTTGCTGCTGAAGTTTGACCTCGGTGAAATCGCAGACGACGTCGGGCAACAGATATGCCTGCGGATCGCCGATTTCGTAAAGCATTTGCTCGCCAACGGTCAGTGGCGTGACCAGTCCACCGGAATCTTCCGGTTTGCTGACGATAAATTGGCTGTCGGCGCTGACTTCGACGATTGGAAAACCGATGTGCTCGTAATCCGGCACGTCGCGCCAGTCGGTGAAATTGCCGCCGGTGCATTGCGCGCCACATTCGATGATGTGCCCGGCCAGTGCGGCTTGGGCGAGTTTGTCGTAGTCGTGCCACGACCAGCCGAATTCGTGCACCAGTGCGGCGCTGACCACGGCGCTGTCGACCACACGGCCAGTGATGACGATATCGGCGCCCAGTCGCAACGCTTCGACAATGCCCGGCGCACCGAGGTAGGCATTGGTCGACACGCACATCGGCGGCAACGGGGCGCCGCTGAACATTTCAGTGATGCCGCTGAGTTGTTTGAATTGTGGTTGCAGGTCATCGCCGAGCAACACGGCGATTTTCAGTGGGATGCCGGCCTTGTCGCAGGCCGCTTGCAGGGCAGCGGCGCAGGCTTGCGGGTTGACCCCGCCGGCGTTGCTGATGACGCGGATATTCTGCTCGGCGAGTTGTGGCAGCAGCGGTGTGAGGACTTCGATGAAGTCCCCGGCGAACCCGGCCTGTGGGTCTTTCATGCGCGCGCCGGCCATGATCGACATGGTGATTTCGGCCAGATAGTCGAAGACCAGATAATCCAGTTTGCCGCCGTCGACTAACTGCGCGGCGGCGGTCGAGGTGTCTCCCCAGAATGCACTGGCGCATCCGATGCGAACGGTGGTGGGCATTTTTATCTCCGACTCAGCAACCTGCGACAGAAGTGTCTGGAGGCTACCAAGCAAGCGCTTGGTTTGTAAACAGCGAAACACTATCTTCTGCCCAAGCGCTTGCTTGGTTGCCGTTGGCGGCTTAAATTGCGCGCAACCCTGCGGTTTCAGGGGGCAACAGACTGATCGACTGTAGGAGAGAACGGGTGGACGAGCAAAAAGCCCTGAGGGTCATGCGCGAATTGGTCGACGACGGCCAGTTGACCGACCCGGACAGCGCGCGCGGCAAACTGCTGCAAGTGGCGGCTCACCTGTTCCGTAATAAAGGCTACGAACGCACCACGGTGCGCGATCTGGCCGGTGCGGTGGGGATTCAGTCGGGAAGCATTTTTCATCACTTTAAAAGCAAGGACGAAATCCTCCGGGCGGTGATGGAAGAAACCATCCGTTACAACACGGCACTGATGCGCGCCGCGCTCGCCGATGCGAACAATGTGCGTGAACGGGTGCTGGCGCTGATCCGCTGCGAATTGCAGTCGATCATGGGCGGCAGCGGCGAAGCGATGGCGGTGCTGGTGTATGAATGGCGTTCGCTGTCTGAGGACGGCCAGGCCAAAGTGCTGGCGTTGCGTGATGTCTACGAAGACCTCTGGCTAGAGGTGCTCGGCGAAGCAAAAAAGGCCGGATTTATTCGCGGCGACGTATTTGTCACTCGACGTTTTCTCACCGGTGCGTTGTCCTGGACGACCACCTGGTTCCGTGCCGGCGGCAGTCTGAGCCTCGATCAACTGGCGGATGAGGCGCTGATTCTGGTGCTTGAAGAGCGCTGAGACGCTTTCTATCAGGCGGTGAAACTGGCTAACTGGGCGAAACCGCCTAGCTTGAATGCATTGATCGGTATTTTTCGGGGAGTGGGGTGTTTTGAAGTCTTCGCCAATTCGGACGGCGTCGGGCGTGATGCTCGCAGCGCTGGCGGCATTCTGGTTGTTGCCTGCGCAAGCAGCGCAACTGGTTCGGGTGGGCGCCGCGCACTTTCCGCCGTACACCATCCGCCCGGAAAACGGTGCCGACACCGGTCTGCTGCCACAATTGGTCGAGTCGCTGAACCGCCTGCAAAAAGACTATCAATTCGTCCTCGTGCCGACTTCGATCCCGCGACGTTTCGGTGATTTCAAGCAAGGCCGGATCGACATGGCGATCTTCGAGAACCCTGATTGGGGCTGGAAGGAAATCCCTCACACCGACGTCGACATGGGCCTTGAAGACGCCGAGATTTTCGTCGCGCAACGTGAAGACGGTCGCCAGCAGAACTATTTCGCTGACCTTAAAGGCAAGCGTCTGGCGTTGTTCAGCGGCTATCACTATGAGTTCGCCAACTTCAACGCCGACCCGAAATTCCTCGCGCAGAATTTCAATGCAACGTTGACCTATTCCCACGACAGCAACCTGCTGATGGTGCTGCGCGGGCGCGCCGACATTGCTCTGGTGACGCGCTCCTATCTGAGCGATTACCTGCTGCGCAACGAGAAGGTTCGCGACGAGTTGCTGGTGTCTCAGCGCATTGATCAGGTTTACCATCACTACGCAATTCTGCGTCCCGCCGCGCCGATCACCGGCGAGGCGTTCGGCAAGCTGCTGCAAGGCCTGCGCGACAACGGCGAGATGCTGAAAATCTTCGATCCGTACAAGATTGCCGTGGTGCCAGTGCCGCATCACTGAGGCACTGATTTCTCTGCCAAGCCTAAATTTCCCCTGTCGGATCACGTCCCATCGTTGAACTGTCGACGATTATCGTGAGCCCGACCCATGTCCAATCTGAATGACCTGACTGCCTTGTCTTTGCCTTCGGGCAGCCAACTGGTAGCCGATGCCACCGAAAGCCGTCTGAGCCTGAGCCTGGACGGGCAACCATTGATTCGCCTGCGCCTCGATCGCGAGGCCAAAGGGCCGATCCAGATCGATGAGCGTTTCGCCTTGCCGCCGGGGCAAGCGCTGTGGGCAGCCTGTTATTGGCTGTTCGCCCGCGATCCTGAGTGCCGGCAATTGACCTGGCAACTCGATCAACCGCCGACCGAAGCCTTGCTCAGCGGTTTGCTGGTGAGCACCGAGGTGGCCGGCGAATATCGCTGCGAGCGCACGTTGTTCTGGCAACTGCCGCAACCGTGGCTCGGCACGTCGCTGACCGGCAGCTATCCGCAGCAAATGGTCATCAGCGCTGGCAAGCGCCATCCACTGCGACCGGTAAAACCGCGCGGTGAAGTCTATCGGCGTTTCGATGCGCGGCTGGGGGCGTGGATTTCCCTGCGCACCGTGGAAATCGAAGAGGATCTGCCACGCTTCAACCGCTGGCAGAACAGTCCGCGCGTCGCCAGTTTCTGGCAGGAAGAAGGCAGCATCGAGAAGCACCGCGAATACCTGAGCAAACTTGACGCCGACCCGCACACGTTGACCCTGATCGGCTGTTTCGATGATCAGCCGTTTGCCTATTTCGAAGCCTATTGGGCCAAGGAAGATCGTATCGCGCCGTTCTACGATGCCGACGATTACGACCGGGGCATTCACATGCTGGTGGGGGAGGAGGATCACCGTGGCCCGCACAAAGTCGCGAGCTGGTTATCGGCGCTGGTGCATTACCTGTTTCTGGACGATCCGCGCACCCAGCGCGTGGTCGCCGAACCGCGTGCCGATAACGCGAAGATGATTGGCCACATGCAGAACCAGTGCTTCCACTGCGAGAAGGAATTCGACTTCCCGCACAAGCGTGCGGCGCTGATGATTCTGGGGCGGGAGCGGTTTTTTGATCGGTGCAAGTTGGCTTGAGATGACCGGGCTTGAGATCTATTGCGCTCTCAAGTCCGCTCCCACATTTGATCTATGTACACAATTCAAATGTGGGAGCGGGCTTGCTCGCGAATGGCTTGACGCCGAATTAAGATCCTAGCGCCGCCCCGCAATCACTACATCCCGACGACTGCTCGACACCTTGCGGCAGTGCACCAGCGCATCGCGAATCATGAAGTTGACCAGCGTCGGCGAAACACCGAGTTCCTTGGCGATGTCCTTTTGCGGCACGCCGTGCAAGCGGTACATCTCGAACGCGTAGCGAGTGCGGCTGGGCAGCTCGGTCAGTGCGTCGGCGATGTGCTCCAGAGTGGAGAAGTTGATGTGCGAGGTTTCCGGCGAAGCACCTTGAATGACCACGTTCAGCCCTTCCTCTTCAGGGCCTGAGTATTTCTGCTCCAGCGCCTGTTTGCGGTAGTGATCGATGGCCAGGTTGCGCACGATCTGGAACAGATAACTCAGTTGCGCCTTGATCGACGACGTGATCGGTGGCGCCGATTGCAGTCGGAAAAACGCATCCTGCACCACGTCTTCCGCACGTGACCGGCAGCCGGTAATGCGGGCCGCAATCTTGACCAGAATCAGTCGATTGTCGACGAATGCCTGAAGTAGCGGTGAATCGCACCTGCTTGTGGATACTGGTTCCGTCATGGAAATCACCTTGCTGCCAAATAGGTTAGTGGGACGCCTTGGGGGGATGGGGCCGTCCTACACATCGAGCGACAAATTATGTTGAATGATAATGATTGTCAATTGAGAAAGAGAACTAATGATACAAATTGGTGCGTTGTGAGAACTGCGACACGCCGCCGCATCCCAGCCCCGTTGGCGATCCAGCCTGCCGACTAATTATTTCAAGACGTCATCCGTTCTCATTGGTGAATGGTTCCGGGTACCGAACCCCGACCAGACAGCATTCCGCAGCCTTGCGCGGTCGGCACAGACCGCGCCCTGCATGCCCTTTAGGGCGTGACGCAGCAACCCGATTCCACTCAGTAAGCCGACTTCAGGCAGGAAACCTCATGACCGACGCGTTCGACATCCCCAGCACTCTGGTCCAAGCCCTCCAGCGCCGCGCGGCCCTGACGCCGGATCAACTGGCCTTGCGTTTTCTTGCCGAAAACGAAGAACAGGCTGTGATGCTCAGCTATCGCGAACTCGATCAACGCGCGCGCACGATTGCTGCCGCATTGCAGGCAGAGGCCGGATTTGGTGATCGCGCGGTGTTGTTGTTTCCCAGCGGCCCGGATTACGTCGCGGCGTTTTTTGGTTGCCTGTACGCGGGCGTGATCGCAGTGCCGGCGTATCCGCCGGAATCGGCGCGCCGTCACCATCAAGAGCGTTTGCTGTCGATCATCGCCGACGCCGAACCGCGTCTGCTGCTGACCAGCGCCGACCTGCGCGAGGCCTTGCAGCAGATCGAAGGCGCGCCGCCGCTGTTGTGCGTCGACACACTCGACAATGCGCTGGCCGAAAACTGGCTTGAACCGAACCTGCCACAAGAGCACATCGCCTTCCTGCAATACACCTCCGGCTCGACTGCGCTGCCCAAAGGCGTGCAGGTCAGCCACGGCAATCTGGTGGCCAACGAACTGTTGATCCGCCACGGTTTCGGCATCGATGTGAACCCGGACGATGTGATCGTCAGTTGGCTGCCGCTGTATCACGACATGGGGTTGATCGGCGGTCTGCTGCAACCGATTTTCAGCGGTGTGCCGTGCATCCTCATGTCGCCGGCGTACTTCCTCGGTCGGCCATTGCGCTGGCTCGAAGCGATCAGCCAATACGGCGGCACCATCAGCGGCGGGCCGGATTTCGCTTACCGTTTGTGCAGCGAACGGGTCAGCGAATCGGCGCTGGAGCGTCTCGACCTGAGCCGCTGGCGCGTGGCCTATTCCGGTTCCGAACCGATCCGCCTCGACACCCTTGAACGCTTCGCCGACAAGTTCGCGGCGAGCGGTTTCAGCGATGACAGTTTCATGGCCTCGTACGGTCTGGCCGAGGCCACGCTGTTCGTCGCCGGCACCCCGCGCGGCACCGGCATTCCTGCACTGCGCGTGGACGATCAAGCGTTGGCGCAAAATCGGGCCGAGCCGGGCGACGGCAGTCCGATCATGAGTTGCGGTATCAGCCAGCCTGAGCACGCGGTGCTGATCGTTGAGCCCAATACGCTCGTAGAACTCGCCGACAATGCCGTCGGCGAAGTCTGGGCGACCGGCCCGAGCATTGCCCTCGGTTACTGGCGCAACCCCGAAGCCAGCGCCAAAACCTTCGTCCAGCACGCTGGCCGCACCTGGCTGCGCACTGGCGACCTGGGTTTTATCCGCAACGGTGAACTGTTCATCACCGGTCGCCTGAAAGACATGCTCATCGTGCGCGGCCACAACCTCTATCCGCAGGACATCGAGCAAACCGTTGAGCGCGAAGTTGAAGTGGTGCGCAAGGGCCGCGTCGCTGCATTCGCGGTCAATCAGAATGGCGAAGAGGGTATTGGCATCGCGGCAGAAATCAGCCGCAGCGTGCAGAAAATCCTGCCGCCGGAAGCGTTGATCAAAGCCATTCGCCAAGCCGTGGCCGAGGCGTATCAAGAAGCGCCGAGCGTGGTCGTATTACTTAATCCCGGCGCACTGCCGAAAACCTCCAGCGGCAAATTGCAGCGCTCAGCGTGTCGCAATCGTCTGGCCGATGGCAGCCTCGACAGCTACGCGGTGTTCCCGTCGAGCGTCTCTGAAACTCAAGAATCGATAGCCAGCGCCTCCGAACTTGAAACGCTGATCGGCAAAATCTGGGCTGAGCAACTCAACGTCAAACAGGTCAACGCCGACGATCACTTCTTCCTGCTCGGCGGTAACTCGATCGCCGCCACGCAAGTGATCGCCCGTGTTCGCGAAGCACTCAGTCTGGAGCTGAGCCTTCGCCTGCTGTTCGAAGCGCCAACCCTCTCCGCGTTTGCCGCCGCAGTCGCCCAGCAACAACAGGACGGCGGCAGCGCGCAAGGTGAAATCACCGCGCTGTCACGTTCCGAGCCGATGCCGCAATCGCTGGCGCAAAACCGTTTGTGGATCACCTGGCAACTCGACCCGCACAGCAGCGCCTACAACATTCCCGGCGGCCTGCGCTTGCGTGGCGAACTCGATGAAGACGCACTGCGCGCAAGCTTTCAGCAATTGATCGAGCGCCACGAATCCCTGCGCACGCGTTTCCTCGAACGTGACGGCGTAGCGCTGCAACATGTCGATGCGGCTGCCGATTTCAACCTGCAATTGATCGACATCAGCGACCTGCCAGCCGATGAACGCGAAGCCCGCGCGCAGCAGATCCGCGACGACGAAGCTCACACTCAATTCGATTTGGAAAAGGGCCCGCTGCTGTGGGTGACGCTGATCCGTCTCGACGATGAAGATCACCAACTGCTGGTGACGATGCACCACATCATCGCTGACGGTTGGTCGCTGAACGTGTTGATCGACGAATTCTCGCGCCTGTACGCCGCGGCCTCGCAAGGCGCAACGGCCAACCTCGCGCCGCTGCCAACCCAATACGCTGACTACGGCAGTTGGCAGCGCCAATGGCTGGCGCAAGGCGAGGGCGAGCGGCAACTGGCTTACTGGAAGGCACAGTTGGGTGACGAGCATCCAACACTGGAACTGGCCACCGATCATCCGCGCTCGGCGCAACACAAACACAGCGCTGCACGTCACACCGTGCGTCTGGACGTCAGCCTCAGCGAGGCGATTCGCAACACGGCGCTAGCGCATCAATCGACACCGTTCATGCTGTTGCTCTCGGCGTTCCAGAGTTTGCTGCATCGCTACAGCGGTCAGCGTGATATTCGCATCGGCGTGCCCAACGCCAACCGTCCGCGCCTGGAAACTCAAGGCCTGATCGGCTTCTTCATCAACACCCAAGTGCTGCGCGCCGAGATCGATTCGCGCCTGCCATTCGTTGAGCTGCTGGCGCAAACCCGCCAGGCCACACTCGGCGCACAGGCGAATCAGGATCTGCCGTTCGAACAACTGCTCGAAGCTTTCCCGCAGGCCCGCGAACAAGGTCTGTTCCAGATCATGTTCAACCACCAGCAACGCGACCTCAGCGCGCTCAAGCGCCTGCCCGGTCTGCTCGCCGAAGAGTTGCCGTGGCACAGCCGCGAAGCCAAGTTCGACCTGCAATTGCACAGCGAAGAAGACCGTAATGGTCGCCTGACGTTGTCCTTCGACTACGCCGACGAACTGTTCGACGCCGCGACCATCGCGCGACTGGCCGAGCATTTCAGCAACCTGCTGCGCGCCGTCTGCGAACGTCCAGAGCAAGCCATCGGCGATCTGCAATTGCTCACCGTCGGCGAGCACGACCAGCAGAAAAACTGGAGCGTCGCATCGTGCGTTCCGGCACAACAATGGCTGTCCGAACTGCTCAACGAACAGGCACGCCAGACCCCGGAACGCACTGCGCTGGTGTGGGAGGGCGGTAGCCTCGATTTTGCCGAACTGCACACGCAAGCCAACCGCCTCGCGCACTATCTGCGCGACAAAGGCGTCGGCCCGGACGTTTGCGTGGCCATCGCCGCCGAGCGTTCGCCACAACTGTTGATCGGCCTGTTGGCGATCATCAAGGCCGGCGGCGCTTACGTGCCTCTGGATCCGGATTACCCGGCTGATCGCCTGGCTTACATGCTCAGCGACAGCGGCGTCGAATTGCTCCTGACCCAGACCGAACTGCTCGGCCGTTTACCGGCCAGCGACGGCGTCAGCGTGATCGCCATGGACGCCCTGCACCTGGAAAACTGGCCGAGCCAGGCACCGGGTCTGCACTTGCACGGCGACAACCTCGCCTACGTGATCTACACCTCGGGCTCCACCGGCCAGCCGAAAGGCGTCGGCAATACGCATGCGGCACTGGCCGAACGTCTGCAATGGATGCAGAGCGCTTACGCGTTGAATGAAACCGATGTGCTGATGCAAAAGGCGCCGATCAGTTTCGACGTCTCGGTGTGGGAATGCTTCTGGCCGTTGATCACTGGCGCGCGCCTGCTGATTGCCGGCCCTGGCGAACACCGCGATCCGCATCGCATCGCCCAATTGGTGCAAGAACACGGCGTGACCACTCTGCACTTTGTGCCGCCGCTGCTCTCGCTGTTCATCGATGAACCGCTGAGCGCCGAATGCACCAGCCTGCGCCGCGTTTTTTCCGGTGGTGAAGCGCTGCCCGCTGAACTGCGCAATCGCGTGTTGGCGCAACTGCCGGCGGTGCAATTGCACAACCGTTATGGCCCGACCGAAACCGCGATCAACGTCACGCACTGGCATTGCACCACCGCCGATGGCGAGCGTTCGCCGATTGGCCGACCGCTGGGCAACGTGATTTGCCGCGTGCTCGACGCTGATCTCAATCCCGTACCGGCCGGTGTGCCGGGTGAGTTGTGCATCAGCGGCATTGGTCTGGCTCGCGGTTACCTCGGTCGTCCATCGTTGACCGCTGAACGCTTTGTGGTTGATCCATTGGGCGAGCAGGGCGCCCGTTTGTACCGCACCGGCGACCGCGCGCGCTGGACGTCTGACGGGGTGATCGAATACCTCGGTCGCCTCGATCAGCAGGTCAAACTGCGTGGTTTCCGTGTCGAACCGGAAGAAATCGAAGCGCGGTTACTCGCTCAGGACGGCGTCGCCCAAGCCGTGGTGCTGGTGCGCGAAACCGCTGCCGGCGCGCAACTGATCGGCTACTTCACCGCGACCGATGCCAGTAACCATCACGACGAACAAATCGCTCGTCTGAAAACCGCACTCGCCGCCGAACTGCCGGAATACATGGTGCCGGCGCAACTGATGCGCCTCGACGCAATGCCGCTCAGCCCCAGCGGCAAACTCGACCGCCGTGCCTTGCCCGAGCCGCAATGGCAAGTGCGTGAACACGTCGAACCGGTGACCGAACTGGAACAACGGATCGCCGCGATCTGGCGCGAAGTGCTCGGCCTGAGCCAGGTTGGTCTGCGCGACGACTTCTTCGCCCTCGGCGGTCACTCGTTGCTGGCCACGCAAATCATCTCGCGCACCCGTCAGGCCTGTGACGTCGAGCTGCCGCTGCGGGCGTTGTTCGAGCACAGCGAACTCGGTGATTTCGCCGAACAGATTCGCTTGATTCAAGTCAGCGGCCGCACCAACAAACAGCCGCTAATCGCCAAAGTCGACCTCAGTAAACCAGTGCCGCTGTCGTACTCGCAACAGCGCATGTGGTTCCTCTGGCAGATGGAACCGGACAGCCCGGCGTACAACGTCGGTGGCATGGCGCGCCTGCGTGGCGTGTTGCACGTCGAGCGTTTCGAGGCTGCGTTGCAAGCGCTGATCCTGCGCCACGAAACCCTGCGCACGACGTTCCCGAGCGTCGATGGCATCGCCCGTCAACAGGTGCATGCCGAGACCGGCGTGCGCATGGGCTGGAAGGATTTCTCGAAAGTTGCCGCCGATCAACGCGAGCAACAGGTTCAGCAATTCGCCGATGAAGAAGCGCATCTGCCGTTCGATCTGGAAAGCGGCCCGCTGCTGCGCGCCTGTCTGGTGAAGACCGCCGAGCACGAACATTACTTCGTGCTGACCCTGCACCACATCGTCACCGAAGGCTGGGCGATGGACATTTTCGCCCGCGAACTCAGCGCACTGTACGAAGCGTTTGTCGATGATCGCGATTCGCCGCTGGAGCCGCTGCCGGTGCAGTACCTCGACTACAGCGTCTGGCAGCGCAACTGGCTGGAATCCGGCGAGCGTCAACGCCAACTCGATTACTGGACGGCGCAACTCGGTCGCGAACATCCGTTGCTGGAATTGCCCGGCGACCGCCCGCGTCCGCCGGTGCAAAGCCACCAGGGCGAGCTGTTCCGTTTTGACTTGAGCGACGACCTCGCGACGCGGGTTCGTGCGTTCAACGCGCAAAACGGTCTGACCCTGTTCATGACCATGACCGCCGCGCTCGCCACGCTGCTTTACCGCTACAGCGGCCAGACCGATCTGCGCATCGGCGCGCCGGTGGCCAACCGTATTCGTCCGGAAAGTGAAGGGCTGATCGGTGCGTTCCTCAACACTCAAGTGCTGCGCTGCCAGCTCGACGGCATGATGTCGGTCGGCGAATTGTTCGAGCAGGTGCGCCACACGGTGATCGAAGGGCAATCGCACCAGGATCTGCCGTTCGATCATCTGGTTGAAGCCTTGCAGCCACCGCGCAGTGCCGCGTACAACCCGCTGTTCCAGGTGATGTGCAACGTGCAGCGCTGGGAATTCCAGCAGAGCCGCATGCTCGCCGGGATGACCGTCGAATATCTGGCCAACGATGCGCGGGCGACCAAGTTCGACCTCAATCTGGAAGTCACCGACCTCGACCATCGTCTCGGTTGCTGCCTGACGTATAGCACCGATTTGTTCGACGAACCGACCATCGCGCGCATGGCCAAACATTGGCGCAATTTGCTCGAAGCGCTGATCGCCGATCCGCAACAGCGCCTCAGTGAATTGCCGCTGCTTGACGCGCCCGAGCAACAGCAGCTGCGCGACAGCCTCGGCATCGAGCCGGGCGAGCATCGTCTCGACCAGTGTATTCATCACCTGTTCGCTGAGCAGGCACTTGCGCGCAAAGACGCGCCGGCGCTGACCTTCGCCGGGCAGACCTTGAGCTACGCCGAACTCGACGCCCGCGCCAATCGTCTGGCCTGGGCGTTGCGGGCGCGTGGCGTCGGCCCGCAAGTGCGGGTCGGTCTGGCGCTGGAGCGTTCGCTGGAAATGGTCATTGGCCTGCTAGCGATTCTCAAGGCGGGCGGTGCGTATGTGCCGCTGGATCCGGAATACCCGCTCGACCGTCTGCATTACATGATTGAAGACAGCCGCATTGGGCTGCTGCTCAGTGATCGCGCGATGTTTAACGCGCTCGGCGAGCTACCGTCGAGCGTGGCGCGTTGGTGCCTGGAAGACGACAGCGCGGCGCTCGCCGATTACCCGGCCAGTGAACTGCCGTTTATCAGCCTGCCGCAGCATCAGGCCTACCTGATTTACACCTCGGGTTCGACCGGTAAGCCGAAAGGCGTGGTGGTTTCCCACGGCGAAATCGCCATGCACTGTCAGGCCGTGATCGAGCGGTTTGGCATGCGCCCGGACGACTGCGAACTGCACTTCTATTCGATCAACTTCGATGCGGCGACTGAGCGTTTGTTGGTGCCGCTGCTCAGCGGCGCGCAAGTGGTGTTGCGTGCGCAAGGTCAGTGGGACGCGGAAGAAATCTGCGGTTTGATCCGCACGCATAAAATCAACGTGCTCGGTTTCACCCCAAGCTACGGCAGCCAGTTGGCGCAGTTCCTTTCGACGCAAAACGAGATCCTGCCGGTGCGGATGATCATCACCGGCGGTGAAGCGCTGACCGGAGAGCACCTGCAACGCATTCGTGCAGCGTTCAAACCGGCGATGTTTTTCAACGCTTACGGCCCGACGGAAACCGTGGTCATGCCGCTGGCCAGTCTGGCGCCGGAGGTGCTGGAAGAGGGTGCGGGCAGTGTGCCGATCGGCAGCGTGATTGGCGCGCGTGTTGCGTACATTCTTGACGCCGATCTGGCGCTGGTGCCACAGGGCGCGACCGGTGAATTGTTCGTCGGCGGCGCGGGTCTGGCGCAGGCGTATCACGATCGTCCGGGCATCACTGCTGAGCGTTTTGTCGCGGATCCGTTTGCCGCTGACGGCGGACGCATGTACCGCACTGGCGACCTGGTACGCCAGCGTGGCGATGGCTTGGTTGAATACCTGGGCCGGATCGACCATCAAGTGAAAATTCGTGGTTTCCGCATCGAGTTGGGCGAAATCGAAACCCGTCTGCTTGATCACGCTTCGATCCGCGAAGCCGTGGTGCTCGCCCTTGATGCGCCAAGCGGCAAACAACTGGTCGGCTATCTGGTGACTGAAGTCGCCGAGCAAAGCGAAGCCAGACAGGCTGAACTGCGCGAAGCCCTCAAGTCGCACCTCAAGACACAACTGCCGGATTACATGGTGCCGACGCACCTGATTCTGCTGGCGAGCATGCCGCTGACCGCCAACGGCAAACTCGACCGCCGCGCCTTGCCGGCGCCGGATCCGGAGCTCAATCGCCAGGATTACGTGGCGCCGAGCAACGAATTGGAACAGACCCTGGCGCAGATCTGGTGCGCAGTGCTCAACGTCGAACAGGTCGGCCTCAACGACAATTTCTTCGAACTCGGGGGCGACTCGATTCTGTCGATTCAAGTGGTCAGCCGCGCGCGTCAGCAAGGCATTCATTTCAGCCCGCGTGATCTGTTCCAGCATCAAACCGTGCGAACCCTCGCCGCCGTGGCCAGTCGCAGCGAACAAGTGACAGCGGAGCAAGGCCTGGTGGCCGGTGAATCGCGTCTGACGCCGATTCAGCATTGGTTCTTCGACACGGAAATCCCTGAGCGTCAGCACTGGAATCAGGCGCTGTTGCTGGAGCCAACCGTGGCGCTGCAACCGCATCGTCTGGAGCAAGCGCTGCTGGCGGTGATCGAGCAGCATGATGCCCTGCGTCTGCGCTTCACCGAGGCCAACGGCGTGTGGCAAGCGACGCACCAACCGGTGTCGGATGCGGCGGTGTTGTGGCAAGTGCGCGTGCCGTCGATGGACAAAGGTGAAGCGCTGTTCGCCGATGCCCAGCGCAGCCTCGACCTTGCGCAAGGCCCGCTGCTGCGTGCGGTATTGGTCGATGGCCCGGAAGCTCAGCAACGGCTGTTTATCGCGATTCATCACTTGGTGGTTGATGGCGTTTCGTGGCGCGTGATGCTCGACGATTTGCAAACCGTGTACCGCCAATTCGACGCCGAGCAAGCGGTGAAACTGCCAGCAAAAACCAGTGCCTTCAAAGACTGGACCGCCCGTTTGCAGGCCTACGCCGGCAGCGAATCCCTGCGCGAAGAACTCAACTGGTGGCAAACCCAGTTGGCCGGTCAGAACGCCGATCTGCCTTGCGAAAACCCGCAGGGCGGCCAGCAGAATCGTCATGCACAAACCGTCAGCGTGCGCCTCGATGCCGAGCACACCAAACAGCTGCTGCAACAGGCGCCGAGCGCTTATCGCACGCAGGTCAACGATCTGCTGCTGACGGCACTGGCCCGCGTGCTGTGCCGCTGGAGCGGTCAGCCATCGGCGCTGATTCAACTGGAAGGCCACGGTCGCGAAACCCTGTTCGACGAGATCGACCTGACCCGTACCGTCGGCTGGTTCACCAGTGCTTACCCGCTGCGCCTGACCCCGCACAACATCGAAGAGGCCGCAGGGCAGGGCGCTTCGATCAAGGCAATCAAAGAGCAACTGCGCGCGATACCGCACAAAGGTCTGGGTTATGGCGTGCTGCGTTATCTGGCCGATGATTTCACTCAGCGCAGCATGGAGGCGCTGCCGCATGCACCGGTCACCTTCAACTACCTCGGCCAGTTCGACCAGAGCTTCGCCAGCGATGCGCTGTTCCGTCCGCTGGAAGAGTCGGTTGGTGCTGCCCACGATCCGCAGGCGCCATTGCCGAATGAATTGAGCGTCGACAGTCAGGTGTATGGCGGTGAATTGCTCTTGCGCTGGACGTTCAGCGCCGAGCGTTACGAGACGCAAACCATCAACGATCTGGCTGATGCCTACCTCGGCGAGCTGCAAAGCCTGATCAGCCATTGCCTGCAAGACGAGGCCGGTGGTCTGACGCCGTCGGACTTCCCGCTGGCGAAACTGACTCAGGCGCAACTCGATGCCTTGCCGGTGCCGGCCGCGCACATCGAAGACGTCTATCCACTGACGCCGATGCAGGAAGGCATGTTGCTGCACACCTTGCTCGAACCGGGCACCGGTCTGTACTACATGCAGGATCGCTACCGCATCAACAGCGAACTCGACGCCGAGCGTTTCGCCCAGGCGTGGCAAGCGGTGATCGCCCGTCATGAAGCATTGCGCGCCTCGTTCTGCTGGAACGTCGGCGAAGACATGCTGCAAGTGATTCACACACCAGGTCGCACGCCAATCGAATATCTGGACTGGAGCGCCATCGCCGACACCGAGCAGGAACCAAAGCTGCAAGCGCTGCTGAAAAGCGAGCGCGAGGCCGGTTTCGATCTGCTCAATCAGGCACCGTTCCACTTGCGCCTGATCAAGGTCGGCGCGGCGCGTTACTGGTTCATGATGAGCAATCACCACATCCTTATCGATGCCTGGTGCCGCTCGTTGCTGATGAACGATTTCTTCGAGATCTACACCGCTCTGGGTGAAGGTCGCGAAGCGCAACTCGCCGTGCCGCCGCGTTATCGCGATTACATCGGCTGGCTGCAACGCCAGAGCCTGGCCGAAGCGCGGCAGTGGTGGCAGCAGAATCTGCAAGGGTTCGAGCGCCCCACGCCGATCCCGAGCGACCGTCCGTTTCTGCGCGAACATGCCGGTGAAAGTGGCGGCATGATCGTCGGCGACCGCTACACCCGCCTCAAAGTCGAGGACGGTGCGCGTCTGCGTGAAATGGCGCAGGCGCATCAGTTGACCATCAACACCTTCGCCCAAGCGGCGTGGGCCTTGGTGCTGCGCCGTATGAGCGGCGATCGTGACGTGCTGTTCGGCGTCACCGTGGCCGGGCGGCCGGTGGAAATGCCGGAGATGCAGCGCACGGTCGGCCTGTTCATCAACAGCATCGCGCTGCGGGTGCAGATGCCGGCAGACGATGAACGCAGCAGCGTGCGTCAGTGGCTCAGCGCTTTGCTCGACAGCAACATGCAACTGCGCGAGTACGAATACCTGCCGCTGGTGAACATTCAGGAACAAAGCGAATTGCCGAAAGGCCAGCCGCTGTTCGACAGCCTGTTCGTCTTCGAAAATGCCCCGGTGGAAGTCTCGGTGCTGGATCGCGCGCAGAGCCTGAACGCGACCTCGGACTCCGGACGAACCCACACTAACTTCCCGTTGACGGCGGTGTGCTACCCGGGCGATGACCTTGGTCTGCACCTGTCGTATGACCAGCGTTATTTCGACGAATCGACCATTGAGCGCATGCTCGGCGAGTTCAAGCGTCTGCTGCTGGCGCTGGTCGAGGGCTTCCATGGCGACATGGCTGATCTGCCGCTGTTGGGCGCTGAGGAGCAGGATTTCCTGCTGCACGGTTGCAACCAGAGTGCCCACGATTATCCGCTGGAGCAGAGCTATGTGGCGCTGTTCGAAACGCAGGTTACCGCGCATCCGCAACGCATCGCCGCGACGTGCCTTGATCAGCAACAGAGCTATGCCGAGCTGAACCACAACGCCAACCGTCTCGGCCATGCACTGGTCGCGGCGGGTGTGCAGACGGATCAACCGGTGGCGTTGCTCGCCGAGCGCAATCTCGACCTGCTCGGCATGATCATCGGCAGCTTCAAGGCGGGCGCGGGTTATCTGCCGCTGGATCCGGGTCTGCCGAGTCAGCGTTTGCAACGCATCATCGAGCTGAGCCGCACGCCGCTGCTGGTGTGCAGCGAGGCGTGTCGCGAACAGGCGCAGACCTTGCTGGATGAATTCAGTTGCGCCAATCGTCCACGGCTTCTGGTTTGGGAAGAAGTGCAGGCTTTGGCGTTGTCGGCGACGAATCCTGGCATTTACAGCGGCCCGGACAACCTCGCTTACGTGATCTACACCTCGGGCTCCACCGGCCTGCCGAAAGGCGTGATGGTCGAACAGCGCGGCATGCTCAATAACCAGTTGAGCAAGGTGCCGTACCTGAATTTGAGTGACGCCGATGTGATCGCGCAAACCGCTTCGCAGAGCTTCGATATTTCGGTCTGGCAGTTCCTTGCCGCGCCGCTGTTCGGCGCGCGAGTGGACATTGTGCCGAATACAATTGCCCACGATCCGCAAGGTCTGCTGAAGCATGTGCAAGCGCAAGGCATCACCGTGCTGGAGAGCGTGCCGTCGCTGATTCAGGGCATGCTCGCTTCGGATCGCCTGAGTCTCGATGGCTTGCGCTGGATGTTGCCGACGGGTGAGGCGATGCCGCCGGAGCTGGCGCATCAGTGGTTGCTGCGTTATCCGCAGATTGGTCTGGTCAACGCGTATGGCCCGGCGGAATGTTCCGATGACGTGGCGTTCTTCCGGGTCGACATGGCCTCGACGCGCGGCAGTTATTTGCCGATCGGCACGCCGACCGACAACAACTTGCTCTATCTGCTCGATGGCGCGCTGGAACTGGTGCCGTTGGGTGCGGTGGGTGAGTTGTGTGTGGCGGGCACGGGCGTCGGTCGCGGCTATGTCAGCGATCCGCTGCGCACGGCGCCGGTGTTTGTACCGAATCCGTTCGGTGCGCCGGGCGAACGTCTGTATCGCACCGGAGACCTGGCGCGGCGGCGTAGCGATGGTGTGTTGGAGTACGTCGGCCGCGTCGACCATCAGGTGAAAATTCGTGGTTACCGGATTGAGCTGGGTGAGATCGAAGCGCGTCTGCATGAACAGCCGGAAGTGCGCGATGGCGCGGTCGGTGTGCAGGAGGGCGTCAACGGCAAGCACTTGGTTGGTTATCTGGTGGCGGCCGATTCGGCGTTGAATTCGAGCGAACGCCTTGAGCGGATCAAGCAGCGTCTGCGCGCCGAACTGCCGGAATACATGGTGCCGCTGCACTGGTTGTGGCTCGATCAACTGCCGCTGAATGCCAACGGCAAACTTGATCGCAAAGCCTTGCCGGCGCTGGAGATCGGTCAGTTGCAGAGTCAGGATTATCTGGCGCCGCGCAATGAACTGGAGCAGACGCTGGGGGACATTTGGGCCGAGGTGTTGAAGGTCGAACAAGTCGGTGTGCGCGACAACTTCTTTGAACTGGGCGGGCATTCGTTGCTGGCCACGCAGATCGCTTCGCGTGTGCAGAAATCCTTGCAACGAGATGTGCCGCTGCGGGCGATGTTCGAGTGCAGCACGGTGGAGGAGTTGGCCGAGTACATTGACGGGCTGGCGGCGAGTGACATTACCGAGGAGAAGGTGGATCGGTTGAATGATCTGATGGCGGAGCTGGAAGGACTGTAAAGATCAAAAGATCGCAGCCTGCGGCAGCTCCTACAGAGAACATCGCGTTTCCTTGTAGGAGCTGCCGCAGGCTGCGATCTTTTTGCTTTCCGGCGTCAGCGACTTCAACACAAACCGCATCATTTCCCCGATTGACGACAACCAACCGGCAGCTCAGTCTGCCGGTTCTGTTTTTTACCGCGTAGGTGAATCGATGCCCTTCTTCACGGTTGACGGACAAGCGCTGCATTACATTGATCAAGGCACCGGCCCGGCGGTACTGCTCGCCGGCAGTTATCTGTGGGATCAGGCCATGTGGGCGCCGCAGATCGCCGCGTTGTCGCCACACTATCGGGTGATCGCCCTTGATTTGTGGGGCCACGGCGAGTCAGGCCGGCTACCGGAAGGCACCACCTCCCTCGATGACATCGCCCGGCAGGCGCAGGCCTTGCTCGATCATCTACAGATTGATCAGGTCACTCTCGTCGGATTGTCGGTCGGCGGTATGTGGGGCGCACGTCTCGCGCTGGCGGCACCGCAGCGGATCAACGGGCTGGTGCTGATGGACACCTACCTCGGCGTCGAACCGGAACCTACCCGCCAATATTATTTCTCGCTGTTCAAGCAAATCGAAGACACCGGCGAAATCTCCGAGCAACTGCTCGACATCGTCGTACCGATCTTCTTCCGCCCGGGCATCGATCCGCAGTCGCCGCTGTATCAGGCATTCCGCGCGAAACTGGCGGCGTACAGCGCAGATCGCCTGCGCGAAAGCATCGTGCCGATGGGGCGCATCACCTTTGGCCGCGATGATCTGTTGCCGCGTCTGAGCGAATTGGACGCTGCCAGCACGCTGGTGCTGTGCGGCGATCAGGACAAACCGCGACCACCGTCAGAGGCAAAGGAAATGGCCGAGTTGATTGGTTGCCCGTGGGCGCTGGTGCCGGAAGCGGGGCATATCTCCAATCTGGAGAATGCGCAGTTTGTGACGGAGGTGTTGTTTGCCTTTTTGGCTGAGCGCCATTGAAAAGATCGCAGCCTGCGGCAGCTCCTACAGGAAACGCATTCCCCTGTAGGAGCTGCCGCAGGCTGCGATCATTTGATCTTGCTTACTTAGGCCCAAGAATCTGCGCCAATTTGTCCGGTGAAGGCGCGCCTTGTTGCTGTTGCAGCTCGCCCTTGGCATCCATGTAGAAAATCGCCGGGGTGGCCTGTAAATCCAGGTCTTCCATCAACTGCATGTTCGCCGCCAGTTTGGTTTGCACGGCTGCGGGAATATCTTTCAAGGCTTTGAGCGAGCTGCCCTTGCCAGCCTTTTCGTGATCTTCCAGGGCTTTGGCCGGGTCTTTTGCGGCCAGCAGTGCAGCGGATTTGCCCGGGCTGTCTTCGCGGATGATCCCGACCATGATGTGACGCAATTGCACCTTGCCGGACTTCACCCAGGGCCGCGCCTGTTCCCAGAACATGTTGCAGTACGGGCAGTTCGGGTCGCTGAACAGATACACGGTACGCGGTGCATCTTTGTTGCCGTCCTGAATCCAGTTGCTCGCCTCGAACTTGGCCCAGACTTCCTTGGCCATTGGCGCATAGACCAGTTTCTGCAACGGTTCGCTGCTCAGATCCTTGCCGTCGGCGTCGTACATATTGCCGAGAATCACGTGTTTGCCGTCCGCGGTCAGGTACAGCGCCATGCCACGATTCTGGTATTGCGCCGCATAGCCGCGCAAACCGTCGGGGGCATCGAACTGGCCGACGATTTTCGCGCCTTTGGCTTCGATCTGTTTGATCGCGGCCGGCAGTTCTTCAGCGGCCTGCACGGACGGCAGGTGCAACAGGGCAGTGCCCAGAGTCAGCGTCAGCAGGTGGCGGAGGCGAGGCATGGCAGTTTCCTTGCAGAGTTGACCGTCGCTGCGGCCGGATTGGGACTTGAAGGCGCGGTGTCGAAGTTTTCCAGTGCGCGCGCCAGGCTGGCATTGGACAATTCCCCCAAATGGCTGCCCAACAGGCGGCCATCAGGGCTATAGAACAGCGTAGTCGGCAAAGCCATGGAGCCCACGGCTTGACCGAGTCGGCCGCCGCGATCGAACAACACGTTGTTCAGGCTCAGGCCCTGGGTTTCGAGAAACGTCGCAACGCTTTGCATGCTTTCCGCCTGATTGACGAACAGGAAGGTCAGGTCGGGACGTTGTTGCTGAGCGTTTTCCAGCACCGGCATTTCCCGTCGGCACGGCGGGCACCAGGTCGCCCAGAGGTTGATCACCAGCGGGCCACCCTGATAATCGCTGAGTTTGACCGTCTCCCCGGCGGCATTGCGCAGGGCAATGTCCGGCAGGCGCGTGCCCTGTTCGTAAATGTTCAGCGACAGCGTCGCCAACAGCCAGAACACCACGCCACTGGCTACGCCAAAACCCAACGGTCGACGCAAGCCCGGACGACGCCAGCCGCGATACAGCGCTGCCAACAGCAAAACGATCACCCCCGGCCAGGCCAGAAAACCACCATCGCGCAGGTCGATGATTTGCCACGGGTCATTGCGGTAGTGCGACCAGTACATCAGCACAAACGCGATGCGCGCGGCCAACATGCCCAGCAGAAACAGACTGAACAGCGCCGACTCGGGGTTATCACCGCCGCGCTTGGCCACCCGCCAGCCGACAAACGTCGCCAGCGCCAAAGCACTGATCAGCAGCAGGTGGTTAAGCGCGATGGCAAAAGTGCCGAGGGTGAAAGTCAGCATTAATTGGCGTCCCGGGTGGTGGCCCAGCGTTGCAGGAAGGTGTCGGCATCGACTTCGCCGGTGATGCGCTGGCTGCGGCGTTCTTCGCCGTCAGAGCCGATCCAGACGAAACTCGGTGGCCCCGGCACTTTGTAACGGCTGAGCAGTTCACGGCTGGCAGCGTTGTCGGCGGTGACATCGAGCCGCAGCAGACGCACATCACTCAGCGCCTGCATCACCTTGTCTTTGCCGAACACCTGTTTCTCCATGACTTTGCACGACACGCACCAGTCGGCGTAGTAATCGA
The DNA here is from genome assembly GCF_902706155.1 of Pseudomonas sp. 18058. Taxonomy (NCBI): domain Bacteria; kingdom Pseudomonadati; phylum Pseudomonadota; class Gammaproteobacteria; order Pseudomonadales; family Pseudomonadaceae; genus Pseudomonas; species Pseudomonas sp. 18058. The sequence continues at coordinate 14,593 of NZ_CACSJY010000053.1, read as the reverse complement.
GCAGCACCCACTGGCCCTTGGCTTTCGCAGCATCCAGTTCGCTTTGCAAAGCGGCAGGATCCTTGACGGTGGTGAACGCTTCGTGGCCATCCGGTGCGGCGCTTGCGGTGCGACCGGCACTGTAAACCTGCAGTGGTTGGTACGGATCATCACTGCCACCCGCCGCGCCGATCACCAGCAAACTGCCCCACAAACCCAACAGCAGTGCAGCGGCGCCGAACATCTGCGCAACCCGGCCAAAGCCTTCGGATTGTTTCCAGGCGCTGTAAGCAGCGATCAATAGCAGTGCACCGCACAGGCCCAGCCACAACGACGGATCCAGCACCGGACGCAGCATCAGCAACGCGGTAGCAAGAAAGAGGAAACCGAACACGCCTTTAAGCAGGTTCATCCACGCGCCCGGTTTTGGCAGGAAGCGATTGCCGACAGTCACCAGCAGCAACAGCGGTACGCCAATACCAATACCCAGCGAGAACAGAATCAAACCGCCGTGCAACGCATTGCCACTTTGCGCGATATACAGCAATGCTCCGGCCAGCGGCGCGGTCATGCACGGGCCGACCAGCAGACCGGACAACGCGCCCAAAACACCGGCGCCAATCAGGCTGCCACCACTGCGACTGCGTGAGGCGTGTTCAAGACGATCACGCAGCGCCACTGGCAGTTGCAGTTCAAAGAAGCCGAACATCGGCAACGCTAGCACCACGAAGATCGCGGCAAAGGTGCCGAGCAACCAGGGGTTCTGCAGCCACGCTTGCAGGTTGGCGCCGAGCAGCGCGGCAATCACGCCCATCGCGGCATACACCAGCGCCATGCAAATAACATAACTGCTGGCCAGCGCAAAACCACGACGCGGAGTGGCGCCGCTGCCGACGACCATACCCGCCAGAATTGGCAACATCGGCAACGTGCAAGGGGTGAAGGCCAGCAACAGACCAAGGCCGAAGAACACCAGCAAACTCCAGCCCAGCGCCCGTTGTTGCAGGCTGCTGGCCAAGGCTTGATCCGGCGCTTCGGTGCTGGCAGCGACGGCGGCTTTGCCCCCCAGATCAATCACGCGGGTTTGCGGCGGGTAGCACAGGCCGGCATCGGCACAGCCCTGATAGCTGACTTTGATCTGGCCGCTGGCCGAGGCCGGGATTTTCACCTCCAGGCCTTGGCGGTAAACCGGTTGCTCACCGAAAAACTCATCGCTGTGGGATTCACCTGTTGGCAGCGCTGGTTGTTGTTCGGCGGTCAGCCCATCGAATTTCAGGCGTTTCTGATACAGGTAGTAGCCGTCGGTGATTTGCCAGAACAACTGGGTTTCACCGGATTCCAGGCGTTCGGACGTGAGGACGAACGCCTTGTCGACCGGCAAAAATTCCGGTTTTGATTCGAAAGGATTATTCCCGGCCTGGGCCAGACTCGAAATCAGCAGTGCAAACAAAAGAAAAAAATGACGCATGGAGGAGCCTTGTCCCTGTGCAAGTGGGGTGAACAATGGGCGGTGGCGATTAACCGATGATTAACCGCCATCCCCATTGATTACGGATGGGGAGTCCGACGCCAGCGCACAGAAGCTTACAGGAGACTTCAGTCCTTTATCAGCCCGGGCCAAGAGACGTCGGAAACAGCATGGGGCCCGGTTATTTTTTTCGAGCTTTGTTCATATTTCAGATACTGATTGTCGTCCAGGAATACGTAAAAATATCTATCGAAGGTCGGATAGTCGTTTGTTACTGCAGTCATCATACGGTATTTGTATTGTTCCAATTCCGCCCAAGGAGAGTTTTTCAGGGGACGTATTTCGAATGCTTTGGAATACAGGTCATAGACTAAATAGTTGCCGTCATTCATTAGAAACCAATAAACTTCCTTGCCGGCCGAACTTTCAGCCCACATGACACCCACTATGTTGTAGAAGTAAGGTTGCAATACTGCCCATATGGACTGTTCGATAGGTTTTTTTGAGCGGGCTTTGTCGGTTTTCTGGTTGAACTCGCAGACGTAAGGTGCATCGTCTTCCTCATAGAATAGCCAGAGGGTATCGTTACCTCCGTCCCAGCTGGGGGCAGTGGTGGTGAAGCCGAAGTACAAATATTCGGCAGCCTTGTCGAAACCATGCCAATGATCAGTAACAATGGCGGGATAGCCGGGGGGGACTTTATTGTCTCCAAGGTCGAAGCGTTTATAGTAGTTATAGTCTTTGAAAAAGAAGTAAATACGGTCGGGGCCGGAGCGCCAGTCAACCGCTACAAAGTTTTTGCTCATGTTAAAACTCACATTGAAAATTTTATTAAAAGTAATGGGGGTGTGTTGCGGGTATAACTTTTTTGGGCACGGCCTGGCGGATGATTAACCTCACCGGAAATTCGCCCGCCCGACACGCGCCTTGATGAATCGGTTCAATCTCGTAATAGTCCTGGCCAGTTTCCATCATTGACGTCAGTCGGTCCTGCGAGCAATTCACGCGTCCAAAGGTTGAACCTGAGGTACTGGTTTCCCGTCAGAAAAACATAGTAATGACTCTCTGCCAGTGACCGGTCGTTTTGCACGGCGGTTATGATCCTGTCTTTAAAGTGGGTCAGCGCGGGGTAGAGAGCGTCGATAGGGAAGAGGCGCAGTGTGTTTACGTCATTCGTGAGATTCAGAAGCAGGCAGGTACCATCATTGAGCAAGAGCTCAAATTCCCGGGGCTGGTGTGCTCGTTCTCGCCAAGTACCAGCAACAATTCGATCGAAGAAGGGTTCCAATTTAAACCAGGGAGATTTGGAGAGGGGCATGAAGCTATTAACTTTGTCGAGATCCTGATCGTATTTGCAGACCATAGGTTGCTCGCGGTCATAGTAGAATAACCACAAGATATCGGAGTCAAACGCCATATATTCTGCGTCTTTGAAACCTGTGGTGGTGAAACCGAAACGCAAATTTTCAACGTGGATATGGAAGTCATGCCAGTTTTGGTATCCGACGGTAGTGGGGTGGCCGTCAATGACGCGGTTATCATCAATATCGAATCGAGAGTAGGTCTCGGGGTCTTTAAAGAAGAAGTAGATTTTGTCTTTTCCTGCGCGCCAGTCGACGGCGACGAAGTTCTTTAGTTTGGGCATAATTGTTCCGTGTTTAAGTTGTGAGCAGGATTATTCCTGTGGTGTAGACAGTAATGCACTAACGGGTAAATGTGAGATGGGCATGTTGTTCTGTTTATTTCTATCATCTAATATTTGAGTGTGGCCTCGATAAGGTGGATATTTAACAGAAGCTGTTTAACAGGACTCGCCGAGCCACCGTTGCTTCTCCTCTTCTCGTCAGCGAAATCACTTGCCATAATTGCCACTTAATCTTTGTCTGTTCGAATCGCCTTTTTTGCTCACGGAGCTCCCATGCACGTACTGGTTTGCGAAGACGACGAGTTGATCGCCAGCGGGATCGTTGCCGGTCTCACGGCTCAGGGTCTGACCGTTGAGCACGTCAACACCGCGTCGAAGGCGCGGGCGATGCTCAAAGTCGCGGAATTTGACGTGATGGTGCTCGATCTCGGCCTGCCCGACGAAGATGGCCTCAAGTTGCTGCAACAATTGCGGCAAAGCGGCCTGGAGATTCCGGTGCTGATTCTGACCGCGCGCGATTCGGTCACTGATCGCGTCGATGGCTTGCAGGCCGGCGCCGACGATTACCTGCTCAAGCCCTTCGATCTGCGCGAACTGTTCGCGCGTCTGCAAACCCTGTTGCGCCGCGTCGCCGGTCGCAGCGTCAATCTGATCGAGCACGGCGCACTGACTTATGACCCAAGCAGCCGCGAAACCATGCTCGCCGGGCAGCCGGTCGATCTGTCGCGACGCGAGCAATCACTGCTGCAAGCGCTGTTGCACAATCGCGGCCGGGTGCTTTCCACCGAACAGTTGAAAGACAGCGTCTACGGCTTCAACGATGAGCTGGAAAGCAACGCCCTCAACGTGCACATTCACCACCTGCGCAGCAAACTCGGCAAAGGCATCGTCGAAACCGTGCGCGGTCTGGGCTATCGCCTCGGCCCGGCGGATGGCGGAGATCAAGGCAAGTGATGAGTCTGCGACTGCGTCTGAGCCTGACCCTCGGCGCCGCGTTCGCGCTGATCTGGGCGCTGGCCGCGGCCTGGATGCTCAGCGACCTGCGCAACCAGATGATGTTTTCCCTCGACCAGCGCCTGGTGGCGTCGGCGCGCATGGTCGCCGGTTTGTTGGAGCAGTTGCCGGCTCTGCCGAGCAAAGGCGAGGGCACTCACTTCAGCGCGGAACAACTGAACATTCCCGGCGGCATGGCGTGTCAGGTCAGTTCGTTACGCGGGGAAATTCTTGCCCGCAGCCACAACAATCCTGAGCAAGCGCTGGAAGCCGAAAAAATGGGCTTCCACGATCAGATGATCGACGGCGCGCCGTGGCGCAGTTTTACCCTCGCACGCGGCGATGTGCGCATCACCACGGCGGATCGGCAGATTGAGCGCGAGGCGCTGAACATGTCGATTCTGCTCGCCGCTTCGGTACCGGTGGGCGTGGCGTTGCTTGGCTGCTTGTGTCTGCTGTGGCTGGGCATCGGACAAGGATTGGCACCGCTCAATCGACTGCGCGAAGCGTTGATGCGGCGTAATGCCGACTCGCTGGAACCGTTGCAGTTGCAGTCATTTCCCAGCGAATTGAAACCGCTGCTGGATACGCAGAATCAGTTGTTCCAGCGCATTGGTAAAACCATCGAGCGCGAACGCCGTCTGACCGGTGATGCGGCCCATGAGCTGCGCAGTCCGCTGACGGCAATCAAGACTCACCTGCAAGTCGCGCGCATGACCGAGGGCAGCGCTCGCGATCAGTCACTGGCGCGGGCCGAGGAGGGCGCTGACCGATTGCATCGAACCCTAGAGCAATTGTTGTTGCTGGCGCGGGTTGAGGGCAGTTTGTCGTTCGACGACGGCTCGCAATGCAGTGCCGAGCAAGTCGCCCGACTGGCTATTCAAGATGCCACTGGCGGTGAACGGCTGCGGATCAAACTGCAACTGCCTGCACAACCGTCCGAGGCGCCGCTGCAGATGCCGGCAGTCTTGGCGATTGCCGCGTTGCGCAATTTGCTCGACAACGCGCTGCGGCATACGCCGGAAGATTGCGCGGTGGAGGTGAGCATGGAGACCACCGGCAATCGCGTGAATTTTGTCGTACGCGACCATGGGCCGGGTATTGCGCCGGACGATTTGCAGCATCTGACTCAACGCTTCTGGCGCAATGGTCAGAGCACCGGTTGCGGCCTCGGTCTGGCTATTGTTCAAGCGATCGTCCAGCGTTGTGATTGCGCCCTGCATTTCGACAGCCGCGCGGATGGGTTGCGCGTCGAACTGAGCATGCCGCTGCAACCTCTCTGATACCACTCCCTCCTGTAGGAGCTGCCGAAGGCTGCGATCTGTTGATTTTGCTCTTCAAGATCAACAGATCGCAGCCTTCGGCAGCTCCTACAGGGGTTACTCATTAAATGTAACTTCTTGGCGGTCGCTATCCGTTGGTGTGAGGGTTAAGGTCAGCCCCAGCTTTATCTCAATGGATTGAGGAAACTGCGCCATGGAAGCATCCATCTGTATTCGTCCCGCCACTCTGGCTGACGCCGGCATCATCAGCCGCATCATCGAACGTTCTATCCGCATCGGCTGTGCCCTTGATCATCGCAACGATCCCCGACGGGTCAGCGAATGGATTTCCCGGCAGTCAGCCGAAGACATCAGCGCCTGGCTCGCCAACCCGCAGCTCTACCTCAACATCGCCCTGCTCGACGACAAACCGATCGGCGTCGGCATGGCCACAGCGAACGGCGATGTCACCTTCTGTTACGTGCAACCGGAGTGCTTTCGACGCGGTGCAGGCAGGGCGCTGATGACCGATCTCGAAGGCTGGCTACGCATTCGCGGCGCGATCCACATTCAACTCAACAGCACCCGCACCGGTGAGCCGTTTTATCACCATCTGGGCTACCGCGAATCGGCGCCAGCCCTTAACGACAAAGGCCTGCAGACACAGCCCATGAGCAAGCCGTTGGCAGACTCCAGCTGACAACTCGATCAAGGGTCTAAATCCTCGACACGCTGAAGCGTTTCCAGAACAGGAAAACCTGCAAGTGCGCCCCGCGACCGGAACGCGCACCTGCCCGGTGTGCTGTTTTGGTCACTATCCATAGCGTATTGAGGGTCGAGAGATGTCAGTCGCCACCAGCCTTATTGAAGAGTCGTCGGCCCGGGTCACCTCGGTGCCGACGGAAACGCTGTACCAGTTCAACGAATCACCGCTGCTCGCGCGTCAGGCACAACAGGAGTCGAATGCCCGCAGCTATCCGCGGCGCATTCCGCTGGCGCTCAAGCGCGCCAAAGGTCTGTACGTCGAAGACGTTGAAGGGCGCACGTTCATCGATTGCCTGGCCGGTGCCGGCACGCTGGCGTTGGGGCATAACCACCCGGTGGTGATCGAAGCGATCCAGCAAGTGCTGGCTGATGAGCTACCGCTGCACACGCTGGACCTGACCACGCCGGTCAAGGATCAATTTGTTCAGGATCTGTTTGCTTTGCTGCCAGCGGCTTTGGCAGCAGAAGCGAAAATCCAGTTCTGCGGTCCCACCGGTACTGATGCCGTGGAAGCGGCATTGAAACTGGTGCGCACGGCCACCGGACGCAGCACCGTGCTGTCGTTTTCCGGCGGTTATCACGGCATGAGCCAAGGCGCGTTGAGCCTGATGGGCAGTCTGGGGCCAAAGAAACCGTTGGGCGCGTTACTCAGCAACGGCGTGCAGTTCATGCCGTTTCCGTACGACTACCGTTGCCCGTTCGGCCTCGGTGGCGTCGCCGGTGTAAAAGCCAATCTGAGCTATCTGGACAACCTGCTCAACGACCCCGAAGGCGGCGTGCAACTGCCCGCAGCGGTGATCGTCGAAGCAGTGCAGGGCGAGGGCGGGGTGATTCCGGCCGACATCGAGTGGTTGCGCGGTTTACGCCGAATCACCGAGAAGGCCGGCGTCGCATTGATCGTCGACGAGATTCAAAGCGGATTCGCCCGCACCGGCAAGATGTTTGCCTTCGAACACGCGGGCATCGTGCCAGACGTGGTGGTGCTGTCCAAAGCCATCGGCGGCAGCCTGCCGCTGGCGGTGGTGGTCTATCGCGACTGGCTCGACACCTGGCAGCCGGGCGCGCACGCCGGCACCTTCCGTGGCAACCAGATGGCGATGGCTGCCGGGTCGGCGGTGATGCGTTATCTGGTCGAACACAAGGTTTGCGAACATGCCGCCGCCATGGGCGAACGCTTGAGCGAGCATCTGCGCATTCTGCAGCGCGACTTCCCGCAACTCGGCGATATTCGCGGTCGCGGTCTGATGCTCGGGGTTGAACTGGTCGACCCGAACGGTGCGGCGGATGCGCTCGGTCATCCGCCGGCCTTCGCGCGATTGGCACCGCTGGTGCAGCGTGAATGCCTCAAGCGCGGTTTGATTCTGGAACTGGGCGGTCGGCATGGCGCGGTGGTGCGTTTCCTGCCGCCGCTGGTGATTACTGCGGCGGAGATCGACCGTGTCGCCGAGATCTTCGGCCGCGCGTTGGCCGCTGCCACCGCCGCTGTGTAAATTTTTCGCCGCGCCGAACGTTCTTTCTTTATACCCGGCTGCATTCGATGTGCAGCCCACCCTTACAACGATGGAGAACCAGCATGACGTCAGTATTCGACCGCGAGGACATCCTCTTTCAGGTCGTGGTCAACCACGAAGAGCAGTACTCGATCTGGCCGGACTACAAGGCCGTGCCGGAAGGCTGGCGCACCGTGGGCAAGAGCGGCCTGAAAAAGGAATGCCTGGCCTACATCGAAGAAGTCTGGACCGACATGCGTCCGCTGAGCTTGCGTCAGAAGATGGAAGCGCAGGTCGCGGCGCAGTAAGCGCCCGGCAAAAACAAACCCGCTAACCGGTGACGGTTAGCGGGTTTTTTCATGTCTTGAATTTGTGTTGTCTGGCAGGGCCTCATCGCGAGCAGGCTCACTCCTACAGGGGGAACGCATTCCAAATGTAGGAGTGAGCCTGCTCGCGATGAACGATGACTCGAATTTACTGAGTTACATCTCACTCAACCCTTTAAGCACCAAATCCACATTCCCCTCCAGCTCCGCCACCGGATCCGCCGCATCGGTACTCAACACCACCAACCGACTCCCCGAGGCCGCCACCGCCGCTTTCACCGCCTCCGAAGGCTGGCGATGATGCAGCACCACCGCGACGTCATTGTCCTTGAGTGTCGCCGTCAGTTTCTGCAGATCCTCAGCCGTCCATTCCGCATCCGGCCGTGGATCCTGGCCGACCAACTCCAGATTGAGGCTGCCAATCAAATAGCCAAAGTGATCACTCAAACTCATCACACTCAGGTTATCCGCGCTGGCCAACTTCGCCTCGCTGTCGGCACTGAGTTTGAGCAAACGCTGTTTCAACGCCGCCAGATTCGCCTCGATTGCAGGCTTTGCGCTCGGTGCCAAACGCACCAGATCCGCCGCCATCACGTCGGCCATGCGCCCCATGTTATTGCTCGCCAGCCACGGCTGACTGTTCAAACCGTCCACCTTCAGATCCGGCTGCACAGCGATGCCGGGCAGGGCGCCGTCCACCGGGCGCGCGGCGTCGACTTCAATGATACGGATATTGCTGCGCCGAGAAATCGGGTACAGCGGATCATCGGCCCACAGCGAGCGCACGCCGATCACCGCGTCGGCGTCGGTCGCCTGTTTGCTCAGCGCCGGCGCGCCGCGTCCGGTGAAATAAGCGGTCTGGCGACTGCCCGGCAGATTCGCCGGCGCCGCGCGTTCGAGCTTGACATCAGTGCCTTTGAGCAACACTTCGCCCAAGCCGTAAGTGATCGGCAACGAGGCCAGCACGTGCAGCGGCTTGGTGCTTTCGGCGGCGAACAACGGAGTGCTGACCGCGCCACACAGGGCCATGGCCAAGGTCAGTTTGCGCATTGAAAAAGTCATTTATCCAAGATTCCCTTTCAGACTCGGGACGACGCCGCGCGCGATGGCGGCGAGGGCGAAGGCGATGCCGGCAACCAGAATGATCGCGGCGCCGGACGGAATCGGCAGATCGAAAACGATTGGCGCGAGAATCCCGCACAAGGTGCTCACAGTAGCGATCGACACTGAACACCAGAAAAAGCCCTTGAGCGACTGGCTGAGCAAGCGTGCCGCAGCGGCCGGAATCACCAACAGCGCACCGACCAGAATCGCACCGATGACTTTTACCGCCGCTACAGTGATCAAGGTCACCAGAATCACGAACAGATAATCCAGGGTCTTCACCGCGACGCCGCGCACCGCCGCCAGTTGCGGGTTGAAACTGGCGAGCATGATGCGGTTGTACAACGGGAGCGCCAGCGCCATGACCAGCGAGCCGACGATGGCCAGCACCGCCAGGTCATTGCCGTTGACGGTCAACACCGAACCGAACAGCACGTTCTCCAGAATGTGCACGTTGATCTTGCCGGCGAGAATCAGCAGCAGGCTCGCACCCAAGGCCAGCGACACCGAGAGGAACACGCCGATCAAGGTATCCGGCGCCAGACCGGTGCGGTTGCGCAGGTAATTGAGCAGGATGCCGAACAACAGGCAGTAGCCGAACAGACTGCCGTACGGCCCGGTGTAGGGTTCGCCAAGCAGAATGCCAATGGCCACGCCGGTCAGCGCGGCGTGACCGACTGCTTCGGAGAAAAACGCGAAGCGCTTGACCACCACCAGCGTGCCGAGGCCACCGAGTACCGGGCCGATCAACAGGCCGGCGAGCAGCGCATTGACGACAAAACCGTAGGCCAGCGCTTCCGGCAGATAACCGGACGAGGCCCAGCCTTGAACCATCAAACGAAAGGCTTCGTAACTCATCAGCTCGCGCTCCGTGGATGGGTCGAAAACAGTGTCAGCAGACGCTCCGGGGTCAACGCCTCGCGAGGTGTGGCGTCGAACAGCACGCGACGATTGAGGCCGGTGACGCGATCGGCCAGACGGCCGACGGCTTCCAGATCATGCTCGATCCACAACACCGTGATGCCGGCCGCGCGCCAATCGCCGAGCAGGCGTTCGAACACCTGAATCCCGGCTTCGTCGAGAGCCGACATCGGCTCATCGAGCACCAGCAATTGCGGCGCCGGAATCAAACCCTGTGCGAGCAAAACCCGCTGCCGCTCACCGCCGGACAGCGCGCCCATGCGCCGCTTGCGTTTGTCCTGCATGCCGACGCGTTCCAGCGCATCGCCGATGGCGCCGGCGTAGTGTTTGCTCAAACCGAGAAACGCCGGGCGACGCTGGCACATCGCGGCCATGAAATCGTCGACGGTCATCGGCAAACCGCGATCGAATTCCAGCGCTTGCGGCACATAACCGATGGTGCCGGGCTCGCCGGGCCATTGCAGGCTGAGCTGGCCTTGATGCGGCATCTGCCCGAGCAGGGTTTTGATCAACGAACTCTTGCCGCCACCGTTGGGTCCGACCAATGCGTGTACGTTGCCGGGCAATACCTGAAAACTGACCTTGTCGAGAATCGTCGTCCGCCCCAGCGTCAGACAGATCCCTGCAAAATCCAGAGTCGGCCCGCAGACCTGTGGGAGCGAGCTTGCTCGCGAAAGCGGTGTGTCATCCGATGAAGATATTGACTGAACGGACGCATTCGCGAGCAAGCCCGCTCCCACAGGGGGACCGGGTTTGTTCAGGAGGGTTTCTTTTGAAGTCATGCCCCCGACTCCTGAATCGCCCGCACCACGGTGTTGAGGTTGCCGGTCATTTCCTTTTCGTACTTGTCGGCGGTGTATTCGCCGTAGGAGATGTGCGACAGCGGGTACAGCTTCACCCCGGATTCACGCTGAATGGTATCGACGTAACTCGACGGGAAATCCATCTCCGAGAAGATCACTTTCACGTCCAGTTCGCGCAGTTGATCGATGGTCTTCTTCAACTGGCTCGGGCTCGGCTCGATGCCGTGCGCCGGCTCAACCACTGCCGTCACTTCCAGACCGAATTCACGCAGCAGGTAGTCGTAAGCCGCGTGCACAGTGGCCACGCGCAACTCGGCGTTCGGCGCCTCGGTCAGCTTGGCCAACGCATCGGCGCGCATCTGCCGCAGGCGTTTGCCGTAGGCGCGGGCGTTCTGCGTGTAGGTTTTGGCGTTGTCCGGGTCGAGCTTGCCCAGCTCGCGGGCAATGTTGTTGACCTGGGCGATCGAGGCGCTGATCGACAAAAACGTGTGCGGGTTGACCACTTTGCCGGCCCCGCGCGCGGCGACCCCGGTGGCGGCCAAGAGCGGCACGTTTTCGTTGGCTTCGATGGTTTTGACGTTCGGCGTTTCGCTGGCGGCGATCATGCGGTCGGCAAAATCATCATGGCCGACACCGTTGAGCACGATCACGTCCAGCCCGCTGATGCGCTTGATGTCTTCGGCGCGCGGCTCATAGGCGTGCGGGTTGAAACCGGCCGGAATCAGCGGCACCACTTCGGCCTTGTCGCCGACGATGTTCGCCACATAGCTGTAATACGGGTGCAGGGTGATGCCGATGCGCAGGCGTTTGGCGGGATCGGCGCTGGCCAACGGGCTCAGCAGGCAGGCACAGAGACCGGCTAAAAACAGACGCAACAACGGACGGCGGGACGATGAAATAGACATGGGCAAACGGTCTTCTCTCGGGTGAGGGCGAGGAATCAATGGCGATGTTCGCGGGTAACCCCGGCATCGTATTGCGCGACGATCTGTTTCCAGCCTGACGTGGACAGGGCGGCGTCGGTCAGTTCGGTCGGCACTTTGAGATCGGCATCGCGGTTGAGCCAGATGTCCGGTGCAGCGCTGTGATCGGCGCTCAACAGCATCACGAACGAACCGGCGACGGCGGGTGCCTGGCTGTGGCCGAAATAGGCAGTGTCGGCCAGCAGTTGCCAGGCATGACCGCCGCGACTGACCGAACTCGCATCCTGAGCAAACGGCGCAAAACCTTCGTCAGCCAGATTTTGCGGGGTCGGCAAGGTTTGCTGTTCTTCGCGCAGCAGACGGATTTCGTCGAGGGTCACTCGCAGATCGGCATAGATGCCCTGCTCGGAAGCACTGAGATCGCGGCGCGCATCGAACTGATGGCTGGCGACCGGCTCCGGCTCATGCGACACCCCGCGCCACGCCACCACCGAACCGGCAACCGCCAGAATCAGTAGACACAACAGCAACACATTGAGGGTTTCATGGCCGGCACCGGCCGGGCGGACGACTTGCGTGGTGGGCGTACTCATGGGGCCTCAATATCCGCTTGGTCGATTTCGACGACGTGGCCGGGGCCCGCGTCGAACAGCACGTAGAATTCGGCGCCGGGTTTTTTGAAGGTCAGCGTCGAATCGCTGCCAAGCTTGCCCGGTACCAGAATGGTTTCGTCGTAACCGATCACGTCGAGGGTCACGCCGGGGGCGCCGCTGCCGTCGGAAAAACCGCCGGTGCATTTGATCTGGTCGGCGTCGATGGCTTTGCATTCGCACATCGGGTTATGCGCCAGAGCGCTGCCAGTGAAACCGGCGCAGAGCACCAGCAACGCGGCGCTCAGCCGCAGGCGGGAAGGGCGTTGCGAGCGGGTCATGGTTTGGCTCCTTGTTGAGTCAGCCAGGCGATGGTGGCGGGGGAGGCCTGGCTCAGGGGAATCGAGGCCTGATGCATGCTGCCGTCCCAGCCTTCCATGGTGATCCACAGTTCAGCGTCGGCTTTGGTTTTCTCCGGCACCGGCAACTGCGCGCCCATGCGATACGGCGCGCCGAAGAAAATCACCCCGGCGGCGCGCAGGCTGCGCGGTTTGCCGATGCGCAGATAAGTGGCTTTGACCTTGTCGATGCAGGCATCACAAAGCGCGGCGTTGAAGCCTTTCATGTAGCCGGCCGGGCCTTCCAGACGTGGCGCCTCGTTGCGCAATTCGGCGAGGCGCAGGCTCCACGGGCCGACTGCGATTTCGCCGACTTCGCGTTCACCGAGGCCGGCATCGCCGCGAAACAGCGCGACATCGGCGAAGTATTTCGGCATGAAACCCAGCGGGATCAGCAGCAACAGCACGTTGATGTGGAAACGCCATTTGTGCCAGAACACGCTCAAGCGCGACGGTTGCGGCAAAGCTGCGGACTTGCTCATGGGTTGACCTCCGACGTTTCCCGGCGCATCGCCGGTTGCGCCTGCACGCGGTTTTTCTTCGATTCACGCTTGAGTGCATTGGCCGTGGCCAGCGCGGTGCGTTTGGTCCAGATCAACAAACCGCTGAGCACCATCATGCTCAGCAGCAGGCCGAAGAAGAACCAGATCAACTTGATCCACAACCCGCCAAAGTCGCCGGTGTGCAGCGGGCGCATGGATTCGGTGACGAATTCCAGCGAAGTGCGGTCGCTCAACAAACGTGAAGTGGCCAACTCACCGCTGTAAGGATCGAGCGTCGCGGTCTGGAACATCAACGGATACCAGCCGCGACCGCCGACGTTGAGGTGGGTATAGGCGTTGGCCGGCAGGCTGACAAAGCTGACTTCGAGGCCGGGGATTTTCTCTTGGGCGATTTCAATGGCGCGATCCAGACTGATGCGCGGCGGCGGGCTGCCGTCGGCCGAGATCGGCACCGCTTCACGGGACATCGCCGGAATGATCGGTTCGCTGGAGATGGAAATGTGGTTGTCGAACAGCAGCGCCTGAATCAGAAACCAGGTGCCGGTGATCGAGATCACGGCGATAAACCAGATCGACCAGATGCCGCTGAGGCGGTGGAAATCGCCCCAGAAAATTCGCGCGCCGTGGCGAAAGCGCAGGGTCGGACTAAAGAATCCTTTCCAGAAGCGTTTATAAACCACCAGCCCGGTGACCAGCGAGGCCAGCAACGGCAGACCGAGGAACGACACCAGGTACCAGCCCCAACTGAAACCGTTGGTGAACGGCACCAGCCACCAGCCATGCAGGGCGCGGGTAAAGGCCTGGAAGTTGAAGTCGGGCGCGACTCCCTGAATCACCCCGGTATACGGGTTGACGTAAACGGTCTGCTCGCGGCCGTCCGGGTAGCTGACCTGCACGTCCAGGGCAAAATGCGACTCATCCGGGCGGCTGATGCTCTCGACCACGGTGCGTGGTTCGGCTTTTTTGATCGCCGCGAGTACCTGGTCGTAGCTGAGCAGCGGTGAGTCGTCGGTCGGTTGGCTGGCGCGCATTTGCGGGTTGGCCAGCCAGACGATTTCCTGGCTGACCACCGCCAGCGTGCCGGTGACACAGACGATCAGCACAAAGAACCAGATCGGTAACGCCAGCCAGCTATGAACGAGGAACCACAGTTTGGAGCGGGATTTCTTCGACATGATTGCGCGTCTTGATTTCGATGGAAGGGCGCGGCACCACGGGCTTCGCAGCACAGCAGTCCCCGAACGACCGGTCGTGGCTTTTGCCTACGCGAACGGCCTGCATCTCTATAAGACGAATGAGCGACGCAAATCCCGAAAGGCGATATGAAAGCAAATGTTTCGCAATCCGCCTCTACGCGGAAAACCTGTGGGAGCGGGCTTGCTCGCGAAGGCGGTGTGTCTGTTGCGTGGATGTTGGCTGGCAC
>NZ_CACSJY010000052.1:0-41274 GCF_902706155.1 Pseudomonas sp. 18058 | reverse complement strand
TGTATTGACTGATACACCGCTTTCGCGAGCAAGCCCGCTCCCACATCGGATCTGTGTTAGCAGTTAGTTACCGCGTTTGCTGGTGATCTGCCGCAGGCGATTGCCTTCAAAGCGCAGGTATTGGTACATGCCGTTGTTCGGCCCGTACGTCCATTCCTCGACCTGAAACTCTTCACGCCGATTGGCGCTGCGCTTGTAACCCAGCGGATCGCGACCAACCGGTTCGCCGCACTTCTGCAGCACTTCGCTGGCGCGGTCGCCGAGGCTGACCAGTTGGCTGCCGCAGCGCAACGTATCCGACGCCCAGACGTGGCTGGCAGCCAGCGTCAAGGCGATCGCCGCCAGCCACTTGCCCGTCATTACTCGGCGTCCAGATGCAGCGGCGTGATCACCCGACCATCACTTTCAGCCTGACCGAGATTGGCGTCGATGAAGTACACGCGGTCATCGGCCAGTTGGCCTTTGTCGACCAGATAATCCTTGATGCTGCTGGCGCGATCCTGACCCAACTGACGCAGCAGCACATCGCTGCCACTCCAGAACTTGATCACGCCTTCACGCATTTTCGCCGTGCGTTCTTCCTTGCCCAGATCCTTCCACTCAGCCGGCGGCTGGGTTTTCAGACGGGTGCGATAAATGCCTTCGAGCAGCGGGCCTTTTTCGCCTTCGGGTACTTCAATCAACGACGCCTGAGCCGGGACTTTATCGCCACGGCGCTGGAGCATCTTGTAGTAGTTGTACTGATATTCACGTTCCAGACGCTGCTCGGCGATCAACGGACCATCGCTGCTTTGCGCGGCGGTGCCTTCGATTTCCAGACGCAGGGCAGGGCGTTCTTTCAGCGCTTGCGATAGTTTCACCAGCGCGCCTTCGGCATCTTTGCTCAATTCGCTGGAGCCCGGCGCGAACGACACGGTGCCGAGGTCTTCGGAACCGCCACCGCTGACCAAACCGCCAATCAGCTTGAACGGCGCCGCTGCGGCTTTGACGATCAGGTTGCGCAGGGTCTGCCAGACAATCGGCATCACGCTGAACTGCGGATTGTTGAGGTCGCCGGTCACCGGCAATTCGATGGAGATTTTGCCGTCGACGTCCTTGAGCAGCGCAATCGCCAGTTTCAGCGGCAGGCTCACGGCGTCCGGGCTGTCGACTTTCTCACCGAGCTGCAACTGTTCGACCACCACTTTGTTCTCGGCTTTCAGTTGGCCTTTGGTGATCAAGTAATGCAGGTCGAGATTGAGTCGTCCCTTGCGGATCCGGTAACCGGCGAACTTGCCGGAATACGGCGTAAGCGTGGTCAGCTCGACGCGTTTGAAACTGGTGGCGATGTCGAGGCTGGCCATCGGGTCGAAGGGATTGACCGCGCCCTTGATGGTTACCGGTGCATAGCGGTCGACCTTGCCCTTGATGTCGACGCTGGCCGGTTTCGCCTGACGGCTGTCGATGGTGCCGATCTGACCGTTCAGTTGTTGGATCGCAGTGGCGAAGTTTGGCGTCAGGCTGAAGTCGGCGAAGTTGGCCGAGCCGTCATTGATCGCAATGCCGCCGATATGAATGCCCAGCGGTTTGTCCTTGCTGGCCGGTTTCGCCGCAGTGGATTTCGCGCCACTGTCGGCCGGTTGCGGGATCAGCAGATCGTCGATGTTGGTGGTGCGATCATCGTTGATCATGAAGCGCGCGTACGGCTGGAACAGGTTGACCTTGTCGATCGACAGGCTGTCACCGTGCTGATAATTCAGGCCTTCGATCACCACTTGCTGCCACTTGAGGAAGTCGCGTGTTTTCAGGGTGTCGAGGGTGTGCAGTTGATCGATCTGCGCGCGGCCGGTCACGCTGAGGGCCAGCGGCTCGGTGCTCTTGAGGTTGACCTTAAGGTCACTGCCGAGCATGCCGCTGCGCAGTTCCAGACGAATAAACGGGTTGATGTAGGACTGTGCGACACGCAGGTCGATGTCCTGGGTTTTCACATTGAGCTGGGCGTTGACCGGCGCCAGATTGACCGTGCCGTCGGCGCTGAGCTTGCCTGATTTGCCCACGCCGCTGTCGAGTTTGACCTTGAAGGGCGAGCCGTTGAGGCTGTCGAAATCCTGCAGATCAATGTTCAGCGGCGTGATATCCAGCGCCACCGCAGGCGTGGCGGAACGGTCGGCGAGGTGAACGGTGTAATCACGCAGTTGCACGTCTTTGAGTAGTACTTGCCATGGTTTGCTTGGCGCTGTCGGTTCGGCTTTCGGCGAATCGGCAGCGGCCGGTGTGCTGGCCGGTTCGGCGGCGGCTTTGGCGGCGGGTTTTGACGGTTGGCTGGCGAACAGTTTTTGCCAGTCGAGCTGGCCGTCGGCTTCGAGGGCGGCCCAGGTTTCCAGTTTCTGGCTGCGGATCTTGCCGACCACCACGTGTTGCTTGGCCAGATCGATGCTGGTGTCGCTGACGTCGAGGCGCTCAAGCTTGGCCAGCGGGCGGCCATCCGGAGCGCTGATAGCGAACGGCGCGATGCTGACGTTGACGTTGTTCAGCAGCAGTTCGGTTTCTTTCGACAGATTGAGTTTGTATTCGGTGCTGAGGCTGACCACGCCGTCGTTGAGTACCAAAGGCACCGAGTCACGCACGTAAGGCCAGAAGGCTTTCATCTTGCCGTCGGTGACTTTCAGGGTGCCTTCGGAAGTGAACGGGATCAGGCTGAAATTGCCGCTCCAGTCAATTCGTCCGCCGGCCGGGCCGATCGCGACGAGGGTCATGTCGGCGCTGTCTTCGGGCAGGGTGCTGAGGTTTTTCAGTTCGAAGCTGAGGTCGTCGTAAAGGAATTCGATCGGCTCGCTCGGACGCACGTCCTGAAAGTGCACGACGCCGCTGGCCAGTTTGATGTTGTCGATGCGCAGCGGGAACGGTTTGGCGTCGGGATCGGCCGGAACCGGTTCGCTGGCCGGCACGTTGAACAGGCCAAGCAGATTGAGCTTGCCGTCTTTGGCGAAGAGGATTTCGGTCTTCGGCTTGTCCAGTTCGATGTTCGCCAGATGCAGGGCTTTGGTCCACAGACTGTCGATTTGCAGGTCGGCGTACAGGCGTTCGAAGCCCACCTGCTCTTTGCCCGGTTCACCAATAACCAGGCCCCACAAGGTGACCTCAAGGCTGAACGGGTTGAGTTCGATGCGCTGGATATGCGCCGGCACCGTGGCGTAATTGGCCAGTTGCTGGTTGGCCACTCGCAGGGCAATGCCCGGCAAAATCAGAAACCCCAGCAGGCTGTAGAGGGCCAGCGCAGTCAACAAGGCGCCAATCGCGCGAATCAATCCTTTGGTCATGTGCGGCTTCATCTGTCTGAATCGAAGTGCCTTGGAGTATGGCACGCGAATCTGGTTCCGAAGTACATCGCATGGGTCAGGATTGTTCAGATTTGTCTGGAAATATGCACGACTGTGTAGAAGCTGCTGAAGGCTGCGATCTTTTGATCTTGTTTTAAAAAAAGACAAAATCAAAAGATCGCAGCCTTCGGCAGCTCCTACAGGGATCTTCTTATAGCTGCAGGATCAGGGTTTTCAGTGGCGGTTGCTGATCCATGGACGGGAAGTCTGCACCCGGGGTCATCACGCTCCACTCACGCACCGGGCGGCCGGCCTTTTCGGCGCAGCGCAGGACTTGTTCGCGCCAGTCGTCCATGCTGACTTTCGCCAGATTGTTGCAGCAAATGAGTACGCCGTTGTCGGCGGTGGTCAGCAGCGCGGGTTTCAGCAGGCTTTGATAATCGCGCAGCAGGTCAACGGTGCCGAATGCGCTCTTGGCCCAGGCCGGCGGATCGAGCAGCACCAGATCGTACTGACGCTGTTCGAGGCGCTGGTAGCTTGGCAATTTCTGCCCGCGACGCTGGCTGATCGGCAGGCCGGCGAGTTGGCGGATGGCCGGAAAATAATCCGACTGAATGAATTCCATCTCCGGCAACTGTGGATTGAGCAAACCGTTTTCGCGACCGACCGCCAAGTTACCTTCGGCGAAATCCAGATTGCACACTTCACGGGCGCCACCGGCTGCGGCACTGAGGCCGACGCCGCAGGTGTAGGCGAACAGGTTGAGCACGGATTTGCCTTTGGCGTGCTCCTTGACCCAGCCGCGCGTGTTGCGCAGGTCGAGGAACAACAGCGGATCCTGCCCGGCGTGCCGCCCGCGCACGCGGTAATTGAGGCCCCATTCGTGACCGACCAGATCAACCAGTGCGGCGTCTTCGGCTTTGTAGACGCTGTCTTCACGGTCGATGCGCGAGTTGCCACGGGAGCGGTCGTTGTAGACCAGCAAGGTTTCCAGGCCCAGGGTTTGATTGACCATCGCGTGCAGTTGCAGCAGGTCGTCACGCTCAAGCGTCTGGTGAAAACTCTGCACCAGCAGTTGCGGGCCGTAGCGGTCGATGGTCAGACCGCCGGCGCCTTCCTGGCTGCCGTGGAACAGCCGATAGCAATCGGTGCCCTGGCTGTGCAGCACAGCGAGCAAGTCCTGGCGTTGATCGAGGGCGGCGCGCAGCGCCTGATTCAAGGAAGACATGCATGCGCCTTGCTGGAGAGAATTGGGGCGCGGGAGTTTAACAGCTTGGCGGGGAACCGAGTTAAGCCCTTCGCGAGCAAGCCCGCTCCCACATGGGAACGCATTCCAAATGTGGGAGCGGGCTTGCTCGCGAAGCTTTTCAGGTCGGCAGGCCCATACGACGTTTGGCTCTCTGCACCGAACCATTGCGCATCGCCCAGCGCAGCATCGGTGCGCTGCGTTTGACGCTGGCGCGAATCAACTGGCGTTGCAGCGAACTCTGCCGCACCTCGAGCATGTCGCTGGCCCAGTCCGGCAGTAGATCAATGCCAGCCTTCATCATCAAATCGCCAAACGGTCGCGCCAGAACACTCGGCGCCGGTGCGGCCAGCAACAAACGCAAAACCTCACGGCTGCGTTCATCGCACAGCAATTGCGGACGCAGGCGTTGCAGATAATCGGCCACGGCCTGCCGCGACTTGGGCACATCCCTCGCGCCTAGGCGTTCGGCGACCACGGCGATCTCGGCGTAATAACGATCCTGATCAGCCAGCGACAACTGCGGATTGCGATAGCGCAAATGCGCCGCCAGAAAGTTGCTGACCTCGGCCACATGCACCCACGTCAGCAAGTCCGGATCACTGGCCGCATATGGTCGGCCGTCCGGTGCGGTGCCCACCACTTGCAGGTGAATGGTGCGGACTTTCTCGATCAACCAGTCGGCATCCCGCCGGGAGCCAAACGTGGTGCCGGAGACAAACTGGCTGGTACGCCGCAAGCGCCCAAGCATGTCCTGACGAAAATTCGAATGATCCCAAACCCCGGCCAGCGCCAGTGGATGCAGGGCTTGCAGCAACAACGCGCTGATGCCGCCGATCAACATGCTGCTGAAATCGCCGTGCACCTGCCAACTGACCGAGTCGGGGCCGAACAGGCCGGGATCGCCCTTGGGGTTTTCCAGATCGAGCTGGCCGAGGGACAACCCGGTCAGGCTCATGAGTTGGTTTTCGATGCGACTGCGGATGAATTCCATGACCACTCAGTGAAGAAGGGCGGGCGCGGCCGGTTGACCGCGCCCGACGTGTTACTGATTGAGGCGCTTGTCGATCAGGCCTTGCACCACGCTCGGGTCGGCCAGGGTCGAAGTGTCGCCGAGGCTGTCGAGTTCGTTGCAGGCAATCTTGCGCAGGATGCGGCGCATGATCTTGCCTGAGCGGGTTTTCGGCAAGGCCGGCGCCCACTGGATCAGATCCGGTTTGGCGAAGCTGCCGATTTCCTTGCTGACGTGGGCGAGCAATTCTTTCTTCAGTTCGTCGTTGGGCTCGGTGCCGTTCATGGGCGTGACGAAGGCATAGATGCCCTGACCTTTGACGTCGTGCGGATAACCGACCACGGCGGCCTCGGCGATGCTGTCGTGCAGCACCAAAGCGCTTTTCACTTCAGCGGTGCCAATGCGGTGGCCGGACACATTGATCACGTCATCGATGCGCCCGGTGATCCAATAATCGCCGTCCTCATCGCGCCGCGCGCCGTCGCCGGTGAAGTAATAGCCGGGGTAAGGTTTGAAATAGGTGTCGACCATCCGTTGTGGGTCGCCATAGACGCTGCGAATCTGCGCCGGCCAACTCGATTTGATCGCCAGCACGCCGCTGCCGGCGCCTTGGATTTCCTTGCCTTGCTCGTCGAGCAACACCGGTTGCACGCCGAACATCGGCTGTGTGGCGCAGCCCGGTTTGATCCGCTGCGCACTGACCAGCGGGCTGAGCATGATGCCGCCAGTTTCGGTCTGCCACCAGGTATCGACAATCGGGCAGCGCTGTTCGCCGACCACGTTGAAATACCATTCCCACGCTTCCGGGTTAATCGGCTCACCGACGCTGCCGAGTAATCTGAGGCTGGCGCGCGACGTTTCCTGCAACGGTTCGGCACCTTCGCGCATCAATGCGCGCAGGGCGGTGGGCGCGGTGTAGAAAATGTTGACCTTGTGTTTATCGATGACCTGCCAGAAACGTGAACTGCTCGGATAGCTCGGCACGCCTTCGAACATCAATGTGGTCGCACCGTTAGCCAACGGGCCGTAGACGATGTAGCTGTGGCCGGTGACCCAGCCGACGTCGGCGGTGCACCAGAACACTTCGCCGTCACGGTAATCGAGCACGTATTTGAAGGTCATCGCCGCTTGCAGCAAGTAGCCACCGGTGGTGTGCAGCACGCCTTTGGGTTTGCCGGTGCTGCCGGAGGTGTAGAGGATGAACAGCGGATCTTCGGCGTCCATCGGTTCCGGCGGACAATCGTCGCTGACGTCGCGCACGGCCTGGTGATACCAGAGATCGCGACCTTCGACCCAGTCGACCTTGCCTTGAGAGCGTTCAACCACCACGACGGTGCTGACGTCCGGGCAACTTTGCAGGGCTTTATCGACGTTCTGCTTCAGCGGCACAAACTTGCCACCGCGCACACCTTCGTCGGCGGTGATCACGGTGCGGCAGTCGGCATCGAGAATGCGGTCACGCAGGGAATCGGGAGAAAAGCCGCCAAACACCACCGAATGCACCGCGCCAATCCTCGTGCAGGCGAGCATCGCGTAAGCGGCTTCGGGGATCATCGGCATGTAGATGCACACCCGGTCGCCTTTTTTCACGCCACGGCTTTTCAGCACGTTGGCCAGGCGGCAGACATGGTGGTGAAGTTTTTTGTAAGTGATTTGTGCCGATTCGGCGGGGTCGTCGCCTTCCCAGAGCAGGGCGGTTTGATCGCCGCGTTGTTCGAGATGGCGGTCGATGCAGTTGTAGCTGACGTTCAGTTTGCCCCCGGCAAACCAGGCGGCTTCACCGGTTTTCAGGTCACAGCGCTGAACGGTTTGCCACGGCGTGCTCCAGTCGAGGAAGCGCGTGGCTTGCTCGGCCCAGAAGGTGTCGGGGTGTTCAATGGATTCGCGGTACAGGCGCCGATAATCATCCTGACTCAATTGCGCAGCCCGGCGGACGGCATCGGCTTTGGGGAACGTGCTGATATCGAACATGACGGTTCCTTATTCTTGTTGTGCGAAGAATAAAGATGCGCCGAGAGGGCGAAGGGTTCAAGCCGGATCAGGAATCTGATGGCTGTCCTCCATTTTGAATACACCCCAAAACCACTGTAGGAGCAGAGCTTGCTCGCGAAAGCGGTGGTTCAGCCAACACAGATGTTGAATGACATACCGTCTTCGCGAGCAAGCTCTGCTCCTACAAAGGTTTCTGTGCCCACAGGATTTGCCTGTGGGCTGAGCCATCAAATCACCCGCGGTGACGACCGCGGAAGTAGTTGATCAGGCCCTGGGTGGACGGGTCGTCAGCGGTGGTTTCATCGCTGCCCACCAGACGGTTGTAAACGCCTTTGCCCAGTTCCTTGCCCAACTCCACGCCCCACTGATCGAAGGCATTGATGCCCCAGACCACGCTCTGCACGAACACTTTGTGTTCATACATCGCCACCAGTGCGCCGAGACGACGCGGGCTGATGCGTTCAACCACGAGGGTGTTGCTCGGACGGTTGCCCGGGATCACCTTGTGCGGTGCAAGTTTGTGCACTTGCTCTTCGCTCATGCCTTTTTCGCGCAACTCGGCTTCTGCTTCCGGCAAAGTCTTGCCGAGCATCAGCGCCTGGCTCTGCGACAGGCAGTTCGCGTACAGCCACTGATGGTGGTCAGCAACCGGGTTGAAGCTGACGATCGGCACGATGAAGTCGGCCGGGATCAGTTGCGAACCTTGGTGCAGCAACTGGTGGTAAGCGTGCTGACCGTTGCAGCCGACGCCGCCCCAGATCACCGGGCCAGTATCGGTCGACACCGGGGTGCCGTCCTGACGCACGCTCTTGCCATTGGATTCCATGTCCAGTTGTTGCAAGTGCTTGGTGATGTTGCGCAGGTAGTGGTCGTACGGCAGGATCGCGTGGCTTTGCGCGCCCCAGAAGTTGCCGTACCACACACCCAGCAAGCCCAACAGCACCGGCATGTTCTGCTCGAATGGCGCAGTCTGGAAATGCTGGTCCATGGTGTAGGCACCGGACAGCAATTCCTTGAAGTTGGACATGCCGATGGCCAGCGCAATCGGCAAACCGATCGCCGACCACAGCGAGTAACGACCGCCAACCCAGTCCCACATCGGGAAGATGTTTTCTTCACGAATACCGAACGCCACAGCTGCGGCGTTGTTGCTCGAGACGGCGATGAAGTGGCGATACAGCTCGGCTTCCGAACCGCCCTGCGCCAGATACCAGGCACGTGCGGCCTGAGCGTTCTTCAGGGTTTCGAGGGTGTTGAAGGATTTCGACGAAACGATGAACAGCGTGGTCTCGGCGCGCAGTTTCTGCGTCAGCTCGTGGAATTCGCTGCCGTCGATGTTCGCCAGATAATGGCAACGCACGCCTTTCTGCGCGTACGACAGCAGTGCTTCGGAAACCAGCTCAGGGCCGAGGAACGAGCCACCGATGCCGATGTTGACCACGTCAGTGATCGGCTTCTCGGTGTAACCGCGCCACAGACCGTCGTGGATGCGGCCCACGAGGTCGGTGATCTGGTTCAGTACTTTGTGGACTTCCGGCATCACGTTGACGCCGTTGACCGACAGCTTGTCGCCCACCGGGCGGCGCAGGGCGGTGTGCAGCGCCGGGCGGCCTTCGGAGGTGTTGACGATTTCGCCTTCGAACAGCGCTTTGATCGCGCCCTTCAGATCGACTTCATTGGCCAGACCCACGAGCAGATTGCGGGTCTCGGCGTTGATCAAATTCTTCGAATAATCGAGAAACAGGCCGCAGCTGCTGAGGGTGAACTGGTTGAAGCGCTGCGGATCGGCGTTGAAGGCCTCGCGCATGCTGAAATCCTGCATGGCTTGACGGTGATCTTTCAACGCTTGCCAGGCGGGCAGAGCGGTAACGTCTTGAGGAGTGAGGTAATACGCCATCGCTGCGGTTTTCCTTTTTACTTGAACGGCTTCTGAACACGGATCAGACCGGCGCGCCATGTTTGGGTGCGCGGTCAACTGCGTCTACACGATTTATCGACGCAGGGCGAATACAGTAAACCTCGCGCTGCGATCTGTCTTGACTTCTTCTGACCTGATCCCTGTACTTTTTTAACATTTAATACAGAGAGTGGCCGACAAACGGAGGGGGAGGGCGAGGTCGGGCAAGCTGAACCTCCCGGGTTGGAATCGAACGGCGGGCAGTGTGCCCGAAGGCTCTGGGGGCGGCAATACAGCTGATATGCAATCGTTCATGCGCCGAAAACCACTGTGGGAGCGGGCTTGCTCGCGAAGGCGTCGTATCAGTCGACATGTTGGTCAACTGATAGATTGCATTCGCGAGCAAGCCCGCTCCCACAGGGGGGACTGCGGTGTTTTAAGAGGGGGTGTCGAGATTCAGGTGCAGGTTGTCGATCAATCGCGTAGTACCGAGGAACGCGGCCAGCAGAATCACCAGATCACGGTCTTCAGCCGTCGCCGGACGCAAGGTCAGCGCTTGGCGGATTTCCAGGTAATCCGGGCGCAGGCCCGCCGCTTCCAGCTGTTGCAGCTGGGCACTGATCAGCGCCGGGAAATCACGCTCGCCTTGCTTGATCGACTCGGCAATAGTGCTCAGCGTGCGATAAACCACCGGAGCTACCGCGCGTTGTTCCTCATTAAGGAAGCCGTTGCGCGATGACAGCGCCAGACCATCCGCAGCGCGTACGGTCGGTTCGCCGATGATCTGGATCGGCATGTTCAGGTCATGCACCAGCGCGCGGATCACCGCCAGTTGCTGGAAGTCCTTCTGACCGAAAATCGCCAGATCCGGCTGCACCATGTTGAACAGCTTGCTGACCACGGTCGCCACACCTTCAAAGTGTCCCGGACGGCTGGCGCCGCACAGGCCTTCGGACAGTTGCGGCACGCTGACCCGGGTCTGCCCGGCCATGCCGTCGGGGTACATTTCCTCAACGGTCGGCGCGAACAGCAGGGAGCAACCGGCTTCAAGCAGTTTTTCCTGATCCGCCGCGAGGGTGCGCGGGTACTTGTCGAGGTCTTCGCCGGCGCCGAATTGCAGCGGGTTGACGAAAATGCTCGCGACCACGAAGTCCACGCGTTGCGTGGCTTTGGTCACCAGGGCGACGTGGCCGCTGTGCAGGTTGCCCATGGTCGGCACGAAGCCGATGCGCTTGCCTTCACTGCGCGCGCGGGCGACGGCGGCGCGCAGTTCGCGTACGGTTTTTACGGTGTTCATGCAGAGAATCCGTGTTCGATGCCAGGGAACGTGGCAGCTTTGACTTCGCTAACGTAAGCCTTCAATGCGGACTGGATGTTGTCCTGGTCGTGCATGAAGTTTTTGACGAATTTCGGTACGCGACCGGTGATCGACAGACCGAGCATGTCGTGCAGCACCAGCACCTGACCGTCGGTATCCGCGCCGGCGCCAATGCCGATAACCGGAATTTTCACCGCCTGGGTGATTTCCGCAGCCAGTTCGCTTGGCACGCATTCGAGCAACAGCATGGACGCACCGGCCTGCTCCAGCGAGATCGCATCGGCACGCATCTGCCGCGCTTGGTTTTCGTTGCGGCCCTGCACTTTATAGCCACCAAGGATGTTCACCGCTTGCGGGGTCAGGCCCATGTGCGCGCACACCGGCACACCGCGTTCGGCGAGCAGACGGATCGACTCCGCCAGCCACAGCTGACCTTCGACCTTGACCATGTGCGCACCGGCCTGCATCAGCATGGCGCTGTTCATCATGGTTTGTTCGAGGGTGGCGTTGGCCATGAACGGCAAATCAGCCAGGATCAGGGCGTCGGTGTTACCGCGTTTGACGCACGCGGTGTGGTAGGCCATTTCTGCAGTGGTCACCGGCAAGGTGCTGTCGTGACCTTGCAGCACCATGCCGAGGGAGTCGCCCACCAGCAGCACTTCGACACCGGCCTCGTTGCAGGCGTGGGCGAAGGTCGCGTCATAGCAGGTCAGCATGGTGATCTTTTCACCTTTCTGCTTGAGGCTCTGGAGCGTGGTCAGGGTGATGGCTGGCATGTAAAAAATCCTCGTTCAGGCGCTCTGGAAACTACTGCGAGTAACGCGCGTGATTCTTCATTTACTCAGGCGCACGCTCTTTTGTCGTGCTTATAAGGCCTGGATTGCGCCCGTATGTGCCGGGTTGGCGGCAGCGGGACGCCTATAGTCGTGAGGAGAACCGAGGAAGTCAATTGCGTGTGTTACCGCATTGTTACGAGGCGAGTGTTACCGACGTTACTGATGCGATTCAGCGGCGCGGCGGGCCTGATTCGAGGAATTTTTGTCCGACAATAAATCTGAATATAGAAGGCTATTCCCTGTAGGAGCTGCGGAACGCTGCGATCTTTTGATCTTGCTTTTGAAGATCAAAAGATCGCAGCCTCGTTTCACTCGACAGCTCCTACAGGGAGAGTTGTGTCAGGGGTGGGGCAGGCGTTCGAGGCCGATGAAAGGGCAGGCGGCGAGCAGGTCGGCCAAGGTGCGGCCATCGGGCAGATGGAGATCCGCCGGCGCCAGTTCGGCGAGCGGATACAGCACGAACGCGCGTTCCTGAATCTGGTAATGCGGGACTTTCAGCCGTGGTTCGTCGATCAAGCGATCACCGAACAGCAGAATATCCAGATCCAGCGTACGAGGCCCCCAACGCTCAAGGCGTTCGCGGCCTTGGTCATTCTCGATTGCTTGCAAGGCGTCGAGCAACTGAATCGGGGAGAGCGAGCTGTCGAGCGCTGCAACCGCGTTGGTATATCGCGGTTGGCCCGGCAGCAATGAATCGCTTTGATAAAAGGCAGAAACGCCAGCGACCAGGGTTTGCGGCAATTGCCCCAGCGCCTCGACGGCGCTGCGCAATTGTTCGGCGGGGTCAGCGAGGTTGCTGCCCATGCCGATGTAGATGCGTTCCATGCTTTTACTCGCCGGTCGAAGCGCTCGGGGCGCCGGCGCGTTTGCGCTTGGAACCGCCGCTGCGGCGACGTTTGCGTGGCGCCCCGCTGGCGTCATCACCTTTGCCGCTGAGGTCGCGGATCATGTCGCGACGCTCGCTTTCGTTGGCGTCCTGATAATCCGTCCACCATTCGCCGAGGCCGTCAGTCTCTTCGCCGGCGCTTTCACGCAACAGCAGGAAGTCGTAACCGGCGCGGAAACGCGGATTGTCCAGCAACAGGTCGGCGCGTTTGCCGCTGCGGCGTGGCAAGCGTTCCTGCATGTCCCAGATCTCGCGGATCGGCATGGTGAAACGCTTTGGAATCGCGATGCGCTGGCACTGTTCGGCGATCAGCTCGTGGGCGCCTTCCTGCATTGCAGGGATCGGCGGCATGCCACGTTCTTGCAAGCGCAACACGCGGGCCGGCAAGGCGGGCCACAACAGCGCGGCAAACAGGAACGCCGGGGTCACCGGTTTGTTCTGCTTGATGCGCAGGTCAGTGTTGGTCAGCGCTTCGCTGATCAGCGTGTGGGTGTATTCCGGGTTGTGTTCCAGCGCATCGGCACTGGCCGGGAACAGCGGGGCGAACAGTTGCAGATCGACCAGCATTTCGAAGGTGATCGCGCCGTGTCCCGAGAGGAACAGCTTGAGCACTTCTTCGAACAGACGCGCCGACGGGATCTCGCGCAGCATCGGCGCCAGCTCGCGGATCGGCTGCACGGTGTGCTTCTCGATGCCGAAGTTGAGCTTGGCGGCGAAACGCACGGCCCGCAGCATGCGCACCGGGTCTTCCTGATAACGCTGCTTCGGATCGCCGATCAAACGGATCAGGTGATTGCGGATGTCGTGCACGCCGTTGGCGTAATCGAGGATGCGCTCGCTGACCGGATCGTAATACAGGGCGTTGATGGTGAAGTCGCGGCGTTGCGCGTCTTCTTCCAGCGTGCCGTAAACGTTGTCGCGCAGAATCCGCCCGCTTTCGTTACGCGAAGACTGATTGCTGTCTTCGTCGTCTTCATTGACCGGGTGATTGGCACGGAAGGTCGCGACTTCGATGATTTCGCGACCGAAATGGATATGCACCAGTTTGAAGCGACGGCCAATGATCCGCGCGTTGCGGAATTCGGCGCGGACTTGCTCGGGGGTGGCGCTGGTGGCGACGTCGAAATCCTTGGGCGTGATGCCCAGCAGCATGTCTCGCACGCAACCACCGACCAGATAAGCCTGGTAACCGGCACCTTGCAGGCGTTCGACAATATTCACCGCATAGCGGCTGAACTGCGTTTTCTGCAGCGAGTGTTGACCGCTGTTGAGCACTTCAGGGGTGCTACGGATGTGTTGCGTACGACGCACGGGAGTTCGGAATGACTGGAACAACTTCTTCAGCATGGGATGCACTGTTTGAAGGAATGTTCGGCCATACCAAAGAATGACCGCATGATGGGCGCAGATTCTAGCATTTAGTCGGGGGATGGTGTAGGAGACAGCAGCTTCGAGCTGAAAGCCGCAAGCTACAAGGGTGAAACGGGGGTAAAACAGGGAGTTTTTTACAGAAGGGAGAAACTACAAGGGGAGCCGAAGCTCCCCAAGAAGTAGTTGCGTGCTCTTTTTATTATTGATTCGGGCTTCTTGTTTTTGTTGAGTGCCCTCGCCACGAAGCTTTTCCTTCGTGACCCTCCCAATCGGGAGCCAAGAGCAAACGGATTGCTTTGGTCGCTGAATTGCAGTGATCTTACGATCCAACCAGTACAGGCTCTGTCTTAGGACAGTTTTTGTTGTTCTCGGCCTGGTCGTGGGGCAAGCCCCAAATACAACGCCTCTCCAAAAGAATCAGTTAGCTGCGCCTCTCGCCGTCTTGTTTTTATTGTGCGTGAGTCGATTCGTCTTATTTTTATTGTCTTGTGCATTGCTTGTTATTGTTCTTGTACCAAACATATAGCAGGGGTCGTGCCAACTTTTGCGAAACCCCGTAAAACAAAGGGTTAGGTCGATATAACCGTTTTCTCGGGGCGAAAAAAAGCCGGGGTTTCGTTACCGATAACCCCGGCTTCTGTTACGTGAAAAGACTGAGGTAACAGTTTTTTCACCTCTTCAAGCGTTACCCGCACACTCGACAGGTAACGTTCAGCTCTCGCTGGCGACCCCGGTCTTGCGCCGTGGAATGCCCAGACGCTGACGGCGTTCCCACAGACATTTACGGCTGACGCCCAGTTTGCGCGCCAGTTCGGTCTCGGTCATGTGATCCTGATGCTCAAGGACGAAGTGCTGGAAGTAGTCCTCCAGCGACAAGTCTTCGGTCGGCTCATGGCTGCTGTTGCTGGCGTTACCACCGGTTTGCGGTGGCAGGCCGATGAACTCGTCATCGTCCAGATCGCTCAGTTCAATGTCGATGCCCAGCAGTTCCGCAGAGATTTCCGGGCTTTCGCTGAGAATCACCGCGCGCTCGACTGCGTTTTCCAGCTCGCGCACGTTACCCGGCCAGGAATAGTGACGAATGGCCTGTTCGGCATCGGCAGCAAATTTCAGGTCGGTACGGTTGATGCGCGCGCTCTGGCGAGCGAGGAAGGCTGTGGCGATTTCGTTGACGTCGGCACCGCGTTCGCGCAGCGCTGGCAATTTCAGGGCAATCACGTGCAGACGGTAATAAAGGTCTTCACGGAACTGGCCGATTTTCGCCAGGCTCTTCAGATCCCGGTGCGTTGCGGCGATCAGGCGTACATCGACCTTCTGCGACTGCACCGAACCAACACGGCGAATTTCGCCTTCCTGCAACACGCGCAACAGGCGGGCCTGAGCTTCCAGTGGCAGTTCGCCGATTTCGTCGAGGAACAACGTGCCGCCGTCCGCTGCTTCGACCAGACCGGCACGCCCGGCGCTGGCGCCGGTAAACGCGCCTTTTTCGTGGCCGAACAGTTCGGACTCGATCAGGCTTTCCGGAATGGCGGCGCAGTTAACCGAGATCATCGGTGCCTTGGCGCGTTTCGACAGGTTGTGCAGAGCGCGGGCCACCAGTTCTTTACCGGTGCCGGACTCGCCCTGAATCAACACATTGGAATCGGTCGGCGCGACTTTGCGGATCTTGCTGTACAGATCCTGCATCGGCGGGCACGAACCAATGATGCCGATTTCGCCGTTGCTGTTGTCAGTGGCGGGTTTGCCGCTGCCATTGGCCGGTTTGCTGGCAACCGCATCGCCGGCAGCCGGAGCCGATTGGCGATCACGCAGAATCCGCGCGACGGCCTGGAGCATTTCATCGTGGTCGAAAGGCTTGGCGATGTAATCCACCGCGCCCATCTTCATCGAGTCGACCGCCGAGCGCAGGCTGGCGTAACTGGTCATGATCAGCACCGGCGTGCCCTGGCCGAGCTTGATCAGCTCGGTGCCCGGCGCGCCCGGCAAACGCAGATCGCTGACGATCAGGTCGAACGTAGGAATGGTGAAGCGTTCTTGTGCTTCCTGCACTGAACCGGCTTCGCTGACCTGGTACTGGTTACGTTCCAGCAGGCGGCGCAAGGCGGAGCGGATAATTGTTTCGTCTTCGACGATCAAAATGTGCGGCATTGATTCGATACTCTCGACGGTCTCAGTTCACAGCGGACGTCGCTTCGACATGACGCGGCAATGTCACCCGAATACGGGTGCCGCGTTGGCTTTGTACATCAGCCGGGCTGTCGATGGTGATTTGTCCATAATGCTCTTCAACGATGGAATAGACCAGTGCAAGGCCCAGACCGGTGCCTTCGCCAGGATCCTTGGTGGTGAAGAAGGGTTCGAACAATCTGTCCATGATGTTCTTCGGAATACCGCTGCCTTCGTCTTCGACGATCAGATCGACCGTGTGTTCGCCGGCTTCGCTTTTCACCCGTACCGCACTGTGCGGCGGCGAGGCGTCGCGGGCGTTTGAAAGCAGATTGATCAACACCTGCGCGAGCCGCTGCGGATCGCCTTCGACCCAGTGATCGGGATCGCACAGGTTGTAGAACTGCACTTCGAAATTGCGTCGGTTCAGCGCCAGCAGGCCAATCGCGTCCTGCGCTACTTCCGCCAGGCACACCGGCTCGTCACTGTGCTGATGGCTGCCGGCGTGGGCGAAACTCATCAACGATTGGACGATGCGCGATATGCGTTTGGTCTGTTCGAGAATCTGCCCGCTGATTTCCGTCAGCTCATCGTCCTCTTCGCGCTCTTCGCGCAGGTTTTGCGCCAGACAGGCGATGCCGGTGACCGGGTTGCCGATTTCGTGGGCCACACCCGCTGCGAGGCGACCGATGCTCGCCAGTCGTTCGGAGTGCACCAGTTTGTCTTCGAGCATCTGTGTTTCGGTCAAGTCTTCGACCAGTAACACCAGACCGCTGTTACCCGGAGCAAGCGGCTCATCGATGGCCGCTTTGTGCAGGTTCAGCCAGCGGGTCTGGCCGTCGAGGGCCAGATGCTGTTTGTGCAAATGCTCGTCGGGCAGATTGATGAAGCCCTGCAACAATTCTTTCCACGGCTCGCCGATGGTGCTCAGGCGCGAACCGACCACGCGTTGCGCGGCAATCCCGGTGAGTTCTTCCATGGCCTTGTTCCACATCAGGATCTCTTGATCCTTGGCCAGCGAACAGACGCCCATCGGCAACTCCTGCAGGGTCTGGCGGTGGTAACGGCGCAAGGCATCGAGTTCGGCGGCTAAACCTGTGAGGCGCGAGTGGTAATCCTCGAGACGGCTTTCAATAAAGTGGATGTCTTCGGTGACATAGTTTTCGCCGCCCGCCTTATAAGGCAGGAAGGTTTCGACCATGTCCTGCGCCACGCTCGGGCCCATCAGGCCGGAAAGGTTGGCCTCGATGCGGTCGCGCAAACGGCGCAACGCGTACGGACGACGTTCATCGAACGGCAGATAAAGGTCACGCAACGCTTGTTCGACTTCTTTCTGCGCAGCCTTGGCGCCCAGCGGTTTCGCCAGTTGCGTGGCGAATTCCTGCGGCGAAGCAGCGTGCAGTTCGCGGCGTTGCGGGCGACGCACGTTATCCACAGCGCAGGCTTCGGCGGCGCTGGCTTCTTCGGGGCTGGCGTTGGTGAACAGCGAGATCAGCGTAAACATCAACACGTTGGCCGCCAGCGAGGCAATCGCGGCCATGTGCCAACTGGTGTCGTCGAGCACGTAAATCATGTTCAGCAGCGGGATGTAGAAACCTTGCAGATTGCCGACCAGCGGCAACAGCATGGTCACGACCCAGACCAGAATCCCCGCCAACAGGCCGGCAATAAAGCCACGGCGATTGGCGGTCGGCCAATACAGCACAGACAGCACGCCCGGGAGGAATTGCAGGGTCGCGACGAAGGCAACAATGCCAAGGTTGGCCAGATCCTGCTCGGCGCCGAGCATCAGGTAGAAACCGAAACCAGCCATGATGATCGCGACGATCAGCGCGCGGCGCGTCCACTTCAGCCAACGGTAGATATTGCCTTCAGCCGGCGGCTGATAAAGCGGCAGCACCAGGTGGTTCAGCGCCATGCCCGACAGCGCGAGCGTGGTGACGATGATCAGGCCGCTGGCCGCTGATAAACCACCGACGTAGGCGAGCAACGCCAGCGGTTTGCTGTTGGCGGCGATGCCGATGCCGAGGGTGAAATATTCCGGATTGGTCGTGGCGCCCAGTTTCAGACCGGCCCACAAAATCAGCGGTACCGCCAGGCTCATCAACAGCAGGAACAGCGGCAAACCCCAGCTCGCACTGACCAACGAGCGTGGATTGAGGTTTTCGGTAAACGTCATGTGATACATGTGCGGCATCACGATCGCCGAAGCGAAGAACACCAGCAACAGCGTGCGCCACGGGCCTTCCTGCAATGGCGTGTGCAGCGCGGCGAGGGCGGTCTGGTTTTGCAGCAGCCACACCTCAAGTTGTTGCGGGCCGTCGAACACGCCGTACAGCGCATACAAACCGACGCCGCCGAGGGCAACCAGTTTGATCACCGATTCAAAGGCAATCGCGAACACCAGTCCTTCGTGTTTCTCGCGGGTAGCGATGTGGCGGGAGCCGAAGAAAATCGTGAACAGGATGATCAGCGCACAAAACGCCAGCGCTACGCGGCTCTGCACCGGCTCGCCAGTGAGGATGCCAATGGAATCGGCGACCGCTTGAATCTGCAACGCCAGCAACGGCAACACGCCGATCAGCATGAAGATCGTGGTCAGTGCACCGGCCCAGGTGCTGCGAAAGCGAAAGGCAAACAGATCCGCCAGCGACGACAGTTGATAGGTGCGGGTGATTTTCAGGATCGGATAAAGCAACACCGGCGCCAGCAGAAACGCGCCGGACACGCCGAGGTAACTGGACAGAAAGCCGTAGCCGTACTGATACGCGAGGCCGACCGTGCCGTAGAACGCCCACGCACTGGCGTAAACCCCCAGCGACAAGGTGTACGTCAGCGGGTGGCGAATGATCGCGCGCGGGATCATGCCCCGTTCGCTGACCCAGGCAACGCCGAACAGCACCGCCAGGTACGCGGCGCTGATCAGGATCATCTGGGTCAGGCTAAAGCTCATCGGCATCTTTTTGGCTCTGCAGGATGAAGGTCACAACAATCAGGATCAGCCAAAGCAGATAGGGGCGATACCAGGCGCCCGTAGCGTCGATCCACCAATCCATGATGGCGGGGGAAAACAGGTAGATCCCCACGACTAAAAGCAGGACCAAGCGATAGATGTACATCCCGGCCTCTCTTTTTTATGCGCGTGCCCGAAAACGTGCGGCGATGGTAACGGATGGGCGCGCGACTGCAAGTGTCGTCATAGCAGTTGCGCTTCGGGCAGGGTCAGTGTGCGCGGGATCTTCGTCGCATCCCAATGCTTGCTGCCCCAACTGAGCAATTCTTGCGGCGAGGCGTGGGCCAGTTCGGCGCCGGGATTTTGCCCCAAAGCACGCAGGGCCCGCAGCAGCAATGGCGTGGCTTGATCAGCTTCCAGCGGTGGTGAGCGATAGGACTTGCCGAGCTTGTTGCCGTCCGGTTGGGTAATCAACGGCAAGTGCAGGTAACGCGGTTGGCGCAGGCCGAGCAGTTCTTGCAGGTACAACTGACGTGGCGTCGAGTCGAGCAGATCGGCACCACGGACGATGTCGGTGATGCCTTGCCACGCATCATCGAGCACCACGGCCAGTTGATAGGCGTAGAGCCCGTCACGGCGGCGAATGACGAAATCGCCGACGTCGCGACCCAAGTGCTGGCGGTACTCGCCCTGCACGCGGTCGATGAAATGGTATTCCAGCTCCGGCACGCGCAGGCGGATCGCTGCGTCTTGTTGATCATGTCCAGCGTTACGGCACAGGCCCGGATAAATGCCGTTGTACGCTTCGAGCTGTTTGCGCGAGCAGGTGCAGGCGTAGGCCAGACCGTGATTGAACAGGCTGTTGAGCACGTCGGCGTAGGCGTCATGTCGATCACTCTGGCGCACCATGTCGCCGTCCCACTCGAACCCGTAGCTTTCCAGCGCCTTGAGAATCGCGGTCTGCGCACCGGGTTCTTCACGCGGCGGATCGAGATCTTCCATGCGCACCAGCCAGCGACCACCGACTGAACGGGCGTCGAGGTAAGAGGCGAGGGCGGCGACCAGCGAGCCGAAGTGCAGATGGCCACTGGGGGTCGGGGCGAAGCGGCCGATGTAGGCGGGGGATTTTTTGGCAGTCATGGGGGCGATAGTACTTTTTCAGAGCGTGCGCACAACAACTGTGGGAGCGAGCTTGCTCGCGAAAGCGGTGTGTCATTCAGCATTAAGGTGTCTGATCCGGCGCCTTCGCGAGCAAGTTCGCTCCCACAAAGGCAAAAAAGCAAAAAGGCAAAAGACAAAAGGCAGAAACAAAAACGGAGCGTTCGCACGCTCCGTTCTTCGTTCAGGTCGAGATTACTTGCCGACCTGCTTTTCCTTGATTTCCGCCAGGGTCTTGCAGTCGACACACATGTCGGCTGTCGGGCGTGCTTCGAGGCGCTTCACACCAATCTCGACGCCGCACGAATCACACCAGCCGTACTCTTCGTCTTCGATCAGTTGCAGCGTCTTGTCGATCTTCTTGATCAACTTGCGCTCGCGGTCGCGGGCGCGCAGCTCAAGAGCGAACTCTTCTTCCTGGCTGGCACGGTCGGCCGGATCCGGGAAATTCGCAGCTTCGTCTTTCATGTGGTCAACAGTGCGGTCGACTTCCTGCATCAACTCCTGTTTCCACTTGTTCAGAACCTTGGTGAAGTGCGCGCGCATCGGGGCGCCCATGTACTCTTCACCTTTCGCCGGAACGTAAGGTTCGAAACCGCTGATCGTGGTTTGCTGCTGTTGCTTTGCTTGGGTGGGCATGAAATGGACCGCCTCTACTCTTGTAATCCATTGCGCAGGATTGCTCCATCACCGACACCTGCCGGCCCTGCGGCTGCAAGCGGGCGAACTTACCAGATCAATTCGGCCCGCGCTACTCCCGGATGTCGAGGCCCCGGCGGGTGGCGCTTGTAAAAGTCAGGCAAGCTGTGTCTGGCGGTGGTGGAGACCTGTTCAATCACTGATTTTAGTCAATCCTGGAGCGTACGCTCGTATCGTTACAGTCCAGCGTTCTTGAGGCTGTGACCGCTGCGGGTTCTCGCTCGTTCCGGCAGATGGGTAGAATCGTCTCTTTTTTTCCGTTGAAGGAAAGGCCCAATGGCTCAGCCCTACAGTGCGCGCAGTCGTGCGATCGAACCGTTCCATGTCATGGCGTTGCTGGCGCGGGCCAATGAGTTGCAGGCGGAAGGCCACGACGTGATCCATCTGGAGATCGGCGAACCGGACTTCACCACGGCCGAGCCGATCATTCGCGCAGGGCAGGCGGCGCTAACCGCCGGGAAAACCCGTTACACCGCCGCGCGCGGCATTCCTGAGCTGCGCGAGGCGATCGCCGGGTTCTATCAATCGCGCTATGGCTTGAACATCGATCCACGGCGGATTCTGATCACGCCGGGCGGTTCCGGGGCGTTACTGCTCGCCAGTGCGTTGCTGGTCGATCCCGGGAAACACTGGCTGTTGGCGGATCCGGGTTACCCGTGCAACCGCCACTTTCTGCGTCTGGTCGAGGGCGCGGCGCAGTTGGTGCCGGTCGGGCCTGACGTGCGTTATCAACTGACCCCGGATCTGGTCGAGCGTCATTGGGATCACGACAGCGTTGGCGCACTGGTCGCCTCACCGGCCAACCCCACTGGCACCATCCTGACCCGCGATGAGCTGGCTGGGTTATCCACAGCCATCAAGGCCAGACACGGGCATCTGGTGGTGGACGAGATCTACCACGGCCTGACCTACGGCACCGATGCGGCCAGCGTTCTTGAGGTCGATGACAGCGCTTTCGTGCTGAACAGTTTCTCGAAATATTTCGGCATGACCGGCTGGCGACTCGGCTGGCTGGTGGCACCGGACGCAGCGGTCAGCGAGTTGGAAAAACTCGCGCAGAACCTCTACATCAGCGCCCCGAGCATGGCCCAGTACGCCGCGCTGGCCTGTTTCGAACCGGACACCATCGCCATTCTCGAAGAACGTCGCGCCGAGTTTGGCCGTCGTCGCGACTTCCTGTTGCCGGCCTTGCGCGAGTTGGGTTTCAACATCGCCGTGGAGCCTGAAGGCGCGTTCTACTTGTATGCCGATATCAGCCAGTTCGGCGGTGATGCCTTCGCGTTCTGTCGACATTTCCTCGAAACCGAGCACGTCGCTTTTACGCCAGGGCTGGATTTCGGTCGCTATCAGGCCAGTCATCATGTGCGTTTTGCCTACACGCAAAACCTCCCTCGCCTACAAGAAGCGGTGGAACGCATCGCGCGTGGCTTGAAGAGTTGGCAAGGCTGATGCGCTTTTATCCAGAGCTTGAAGAAGCGCGACTGATCCGTCGTTACAAACGTTTCCTCGCCGATATCGAAACGGTTAACGGCGAGTTGCTGACTATTCACTGCCCGAACACCGGTTCGATGCTCAATTGTCAGGTCGAGGGCGGGCAGGTCTGGTTCAGCCGCTCCAATGACCCCAAACGCAAGTTGCCCGGTACTTGGGAAATCGGCGAAACCCCGCAAGGCCGCCTGTTTTGCGTGAATACTGCGCGGGCCAACGGCCTGGTCGAGGAAGCCTTGCAAGCTGGCGTCATCACCGAGCTAAACGGCTTTACCGCGTTGAAGCGTGAAGTCGCTTATGGTCAGGAAAAAAGTCGCATCGATTTTCGCCTCGAATACCCGAGCGGCCCGGCTTACGTGGAAGTGAAAAGTGTCACGCTGGGTTTCGACGGTACGCCGGTGGCAGCGTTTCCGGATGCGGTGACCCAGCGCGGCGCCAAGCATCTGCGTGAGTTGGCGCATCTGGCGCGGGACGGAATTCGCGCGGTGCAGTTGTATTGCGTCAATCTCAGCGGGATCGAGGCGGTGCGCCCGGCCAGGGAAATTGATTCAGCGTATGCCGAAGCGCTGCATGAAGCAGTCGCG
Source organism: Pseudomonas sp. 18058 (assembly GCF_902706155.1). Lineage (NCBI taxonomy): Bacteria > Pseudomonadati > Pseudomonadota > Gammaproteobacteria > Pseudomonadales > Pseudomonadaceae > Pseudomonas > Pseudomonas sp. 18058. The sequence continues at coordinate 18,369 of NZ_CACSJY010000052.1, read as the reverse complement.
TGTGGCGTCGAGGTGCTGGCGTACGGCGTGCGCTTGAGCCATGAAGAGATGGTTATCGACCGGCGCCTCGACGTGTTGCTCAACGGTTAAACATCGATCCACAGGCCTTGTGCGTCTTCGCGGCAAGGGATGACGGTGAGTGATTGCCCGGCGCAAGGCCCGGCCACGCATTCACCGTCCTCGATCAGAAACAGTGCACCGTGGGTGGCGCACTGAATCAGGCTGTTGCTCGGGTCGAGAAACTGGTCGGGTTGCCATTCCAGCCCCACGCCCCGGTGCGGGCAGCGATTAAGGTAGACGTAGGCCTGGCCGCTGCGGCGCACGGCGAACAGCTTGTTGCCGTCGATCTCGAAACCACGGCTTTTCGCTTCGGCCAGCTCGGCGCCTGCGCAGAGAAACTTCATGACTATCCTCTAGTGTCCGCTCGTGTCCGGATATGTCCGAGCTTGACGTTTAAATGCAAACAATTATCAAATGACGGCCTTCGTCCGCAGGGCGGCTGGCAGATGCCGAGGATACTTGGCCTGTCGTCCCGATGCCCGGGAAAACCACGTTCAAGGAAGCTGTGTATGCGCCTGAGTACCCGCGTTGCTGTGCTGTGTGTCGGACTTTTCGTCAGCCACCAGGCTGCAGCGGCTGAGTTGCCGCAACGTTGGGTGAGTGCTGGCGGCGCGCTGTCGGAGTGGGTTTCGGCCTTGGGCGGCGAGTCGAAACTGGTCGGCGTCGACACCACCAGTCAGCATCCGGAATCTTTGAAAGCGCTGCCGAGCATCGGCTATCAGCGCAGCCTTTCCGCTGAAGGCATTCTCAGTTTGCGCCCGGACATTCTGATCGGCACCGAAGAAATGGGCCCGCCGCCGGTACTGTCGCAAGTCAAAGCGGCCAAGGTGCAGGTGGAATTGTTCTCGGCGCAGCCGGATCTGCCGACGGTTGAGAAAAACGTGACCCGTCTCGGTCAATTACTCGGCGCTGAAGCTCAGGCCAAACAACTGCTGGCAAGTTATCAACAGCAACTCGACGCACAAAAAGTGCGGGTTGCCGACGCACAGTCGAAACAGAAAGCCCCGGGTGTGCTGCTGTTGCTCGGCCATGCCGGTGGCAAACCGTTGATCGCCGGCAAGGACACCGCCGCCGACTGGCTGCTGCAACAGGCGGGCGGGCATAACCTCGCGACGCACACCGGTTACAAACCGTTCTCGGTGGAATCCCTTGCCAGTCTTGATCCGGAAGTCCTGGTATTCGCCGACCGTGCCTTGACCGGTGACGCGGCGAAAGCGGCGTTGTTCAAGGAAAACCCGATTCTCAATTCAAGCCGCGCGGCGAAAACCGGGCGGGTGCTGGAGCTGGATCCGACGCTGTTGGTCGGCGGCCTCGGCCCGCGCTTGCCGGCGGCGTTGAAAACCCTGTCTGACGGTTTCTACCCGGCCAAGAGCGGCCAATGACCACACTGGTCAAACCCCGCGGCTTGTTCATCGGCCTGACCCTCCTGTGTTTGCTGGCGATCTGGCTATCGTTGGCATTGGGGCCGGTCAGCCTGCCGCTGTTCGACACGCTGCGGGCGGCGTTGCGCCTGATCGGTGTGCCGCTGGCGCCGGACGGGCTGGAACAGGCTGAGCTGATTCTCGGGCAGATTCGTCTGCCGCGAACCTTGCTCGGCCTGGCAGTCGGTGGCGTTTTGGCGTTGTCCGGCGTGGCGATGCAGGGGCTGTTTCGCAATCCGCTGGCGGATCCGGGCCTGGTCGGTGTTTCCAGTGGCGCGGCGTTGGGCGCGGCGATCGCGATTGTCGGTGGTTCGTTTTTTGGCGGCATGCCGGAGTGGTTCGGGCCTTACCTTTTGTCGGTGTGCGCGTTTCTCGGCGGCCTCGGTGTGACGGCGCTGGTGTACCGACTCGGTCGCCGTAATGGCCAGACCAATGTCGCCACCATGCTGCTGGCGGGTATTGCCCTGACCGCATTGGCCAGTTCGGCGGTGGGACTGTTCACTTATCTGGCGGACGACGCGACTCTGCGCACGCTGACGTTCTGGAATCTGGGCAGCCTCAATGGTGCGAGTTACGCGCGGTTGTGGCCGTTGCTGATCATCAGTGCCGGTGTCGCCGTGTGGCTGCCGCGTCGGGCGAGGGCGTTGAACGCGTTATTGCTCGGCGAGTCGGAAGCCGGGCATTTGGGTATCGATGTCGAGAAGCTCAAGCGTGAGTTGGTGTTCTGCACGGCGCTAGGTGTCGGCGCGGCGGTGGCGGCGGCCGGGATGATCGGTTTTGTTGGCCTGGTAGTGCCGCATCTGGTGCGCTTGCTGGCGGGGCCGGATCATCGGGTGTTGTTGCCGGCGTCGGTGCTGGCGGGGGCGAGCCTGTTGTTGCTCGCCGATCTGGTGGCACGGTTGGCGCTGGCGCCGGCGGAATTGCCGATCGGTATCGTCACCGCGTTTATCGGTGCGCCGTTCTTTCTTTACCTGCTGCTGCGAGGACGTGCCTGATGCTGCGAGCGCACAATCTGCACATCCATCGCGGCCGCAAAACGGTGCTCAGCGAAGTTTCGCTGCAACTCGAACCGGGTGAAGTGCTTGGCGTGCTCGGGCCCAATGGTGCCGGCAAAAGTACGTTGCTCGGCGCCTTGTGCGGTGAATTGAAACCGAGCGAGGGCGAAGTGTCGCTCGACGGCCAGGCGCTGACGCACTGGACGGGCACGCAACGGGCGCAACGTCTGGCGGTACTGCCGCAAGTGTCGACGCTGGATTTTGCGTTTCGCGTTGAAGAAGTGGTCGGCATGGGACGCTTGCCTTATCAAAGCGGTCGAGTGCGCGATGACGAGATTATTGCTGCCGCACTGGCAGCCGCCGATGCCGGGCATTTGAGCGGTCGCAGTTATCTGGCGTTGTCCGGCGGCGAACGTCAGCGCGTGCATCTGGCGCGGGTGTTGGCGCAACTGTGGCCGGGGCAAGCCGGGCAAACGTTGTTACTGGATGAGCCGACGTCGATGCTCGATCCGCTGCATCAACACACCACGTTGCAGGCTGTGCGCGAGTTCGCTGATCGCGGCGCTGCGGTGTTGGTCATCCTGCATGATCTGAATCTGGCGGCGCGCTATTGTGATCGGGTGTTACTGCTTGAAGGTGGGCGCCCGGTCGCGCTGGATACGCCGGAGCAAGTGCTGCGCCCGGACGCACTCAAAGCGGTGTTCGGTCTCGAAGTATTGGTGCAACCGCACCCGGAGCGTGGGCATCCGCTGATCATCGCCCGCTGAGTTTTTCATCGAGGTGAGTGCATGCGCGCAATCTGGTTGTTGGCGGTGTTGTGGTTGGCGGGGTGTCAGCATGTGGCTGTGGCGCCGCCGCCCGCTGGCGAAATTCTTGATCTGCGCAACGGTCAGGTGCTGACGGCGCAGCAATTGCTGATGCGACTGGCCGAGCCTGAGCGTGTGATCGTCGGCGAGCAACATGACAATGCCGATCATCACTCGGTGCAGTTGTGGTTATTGCAGGCACTCGGCGAGCAGCGGCCGCAAGGCAGTCTGCTGCTGGAAATGCTCACGCCGGAGCAGCAATCGAAAGTTGATCAAGTGCGCCGTGCCGCAGCGCCGCCCGCAGATCTGCCTGCCGCATTGGCTTGGCAGGATGGCTGGGACTGGAATCTCTACGGGCCGATCGTTCGTTTCGCGCTCACGCAACCGTATCCGCTGCTGGCGGCGAATCTGGATACCACCGAAATCCGCACCTTCTACCGCGACCCGCCGGTTTTGAAGGGTGAGCGTAGTAATGCCGCCTCGGTAAAAAGCACATTGCTTGAGCAGATCAGTGATTCGCACTGTGGCCTGCTTCCGGAATCTCAAATGCCGGCGATGCTGGCGGTGCAGCAACAGCGTGATCGGCGTATGGCTGAGCGTTTGTTCGCGGCACCGACGCCTTCGTTGTTGCTGGCCGGTGCCTGGCATGCGCGCAAGGATGTCGGTGTGCCGGTGCATGTCGAGGATTTGGGTGCCACTGAAGCACCGACGGTTTTGATGTTGGCAGAGCAGGGCAGTGAGATGACTACGGCAATGGCCGATTACGTCTGGTTCACTCCTGTCACGCCGAAGCAGGATTACTGCGAGCAAATGCGCAAACAGTTCGGTAAATGACTTTTCCACAGGCAAAAAAAGACCCGGTAAAAACCGGGTCAAATAACCGTGATTAGCCTGATGAGGAGATAATCTGAGAGTCCGAACCAAGGGCTTTTCAGAATATCGACTGATCTCGCGACCAGTTGTGATAATCATAGCGATTCTCATTACCGAGTCAACACCTGATTCTGGATTTATTTGATTTAGTCTGAGAAATGGCCAGAACGCCCCGTAAACAAGGGACTTGAGCGTTAACCGTTAGTCGACGTCAACTGGGTGATCTGCCGGTTGAGCTGACCGATGCGCCGCGCCATGCTCTCAATCAGGCTGTGGGCGATCTTTGGATTGCTGCGGGTCATGCTCAAAAATTGATCACCGGGGATCAGCATGATGGTACTCGGTTCGCGGGCGATCACCGTGGCGTTGCGCGGCTCGCGGGTGAACACCGCCATCGCGCCGAAAATTTCATCCTTGGGCACTTCGCCGACTTTCTGCCCATCAACAAACGCTTCGGCGTGCCCGTCGATGATCACGAAGACATGATCAGCGGCGTCACCTTGTTGAATCAGGATTTCGCCGGCCTCGACCCGTTTGAAACCATTGGTGCTACGAAACTCGCGCGGCTTCAGTTCTGCTACGGCGTGGGCCAGTATCGCGGTGTGCCCCAGCAGGTATTCGAGAAATTGCTCAGCCCGAGCGGGCTCTGCATACAAATGCTGAAACAGATCACGGCGCCGATAAGGCAGAAGACGCAGGGCGCCGTCACTGCTCAAGCGGCAATCCATCCAGGCTTCGCCACGTTGCAGACCGACCAAGTCGCCCTCCTGCCAATAGAACAGGGCTCGACCAGCGATGCTTCCGCTGATCACGCCATCGTTGAGCAGAAACAGCTGATCATTCGGCAGTCGCTCCAGCAAATCCTCAGTGGCCTCGACTTCAATCTCCAAACTGCACGGCTCAAGGCCTTGCAGCCATTGCGCGGGCAGACTCTGCAGCCGATTGATCAGCGCATCCACTGGCGCCGATTGTTCCCCCAGCAAATACATAACGGTCAGTTCTTGTGACGCGCGGAGATGGCGTCGAGCTGTTTGTTCAACGCGTCTTTGCGCTCGGCGGGAATGTCGTTCCAGTGCACGTCCATCAGCGCGCCTTCGATCGCATACAACAACACCTTCGATGCGCGAAACCCGCGGGTACGCACGGCCCGGTAGGCGTCCACCGCGCCCAGGCGACGCAAGTCCGAGGCGCTGTGGATGCCCACAGCATGCAGCCATTGCGCCGACGTCTTGCCAAGATTCTTCAGGTGTTGCAGTTCATCATTCATCAAGCCTCCTTGCGACGGCCGAACGGTGCGTGGGCGAGCTTCTCAGGAGTGTAGCCATCAGTAGGAAAAGCGTGGTTGTTTGGTCGGATTCGACGCAAAAGCTTCTAAGAAAGGGCCTGCAAACGCAGAAAGGCGGGAAGAAACGCGGAAACAAATGTGGGAGCGGGCTTGCTCGCGAAGGCGTCGTATCAGTCACCGGATGTATCGACTGACACTACGCCTTCGCGAGCAAGCCCGCTCCCACAAGGGCCGATCAAGAATATCAGCGAGTGCGATAACGCAGGCGCGTACCAAAATTCATCGACATCAAAATCTCGTCCGCACTCAACTCTGCCGGGAAATACGCCCCGGAGATTTGCGCGTGAGCGAGGCTCGCCCCTTCAAGCGATGCATTACGGAAATCAATCCCGCGCAAATCAGCAGAACGGAAATACGCGTCACGGAAGTCCACGCCATCGGCATTCAGCTCGCGCAGATCGAGACCACGAAAATCGCCGCCGACCATGTCGATCGGGCCGTCCTGCGGGCGTTCCTTGTTGAAACCAGTGATGTCGTCTTTATGCAGCAAGGCATACAGCGGGGTGTCGAGAAGTTTCGGCTGGCTCATGTCACATCACCTGTTGGTTTTATGGCGCCAGTATAGTGCCACTATTAGACGGCCGTGAAGCAAGCGAGGGCTTCACGGCCGAAATAGTTTCTTACAGACCTGGCAGGCGTTGACGGATCTGTGCGACCACGGTGTCGAGGGTGCCGGATTCGTTGGTTTGCACGCGTTTGCTGCGCAGAATTTCTTCCGGCGTCAGCGCTTCACGATTGGCTTGTTGCGCTTCAATCACGGCCAGCGTGGCGTCGGACGGATCCTGTTTGTCGGCCTGACGAATCGCCAGCCAGCTCTCGATCACCGCTTGCGGCGCGTTGCAGTCGAGGATCAGGAACGGCGTGCCAGTGGCTTCAGCAATTTTCGCCGCGTTGTCGCGTTGTTCGCGCTTGAGGTAAGTCGCGTCGATGACCACCGGGAAACCGGCGTGCAGGATCACTTCAGCGATTTCATGCAGACGCGCGTAAGTCGCGGTGCTGGCGTCGGCGCTATAAATGCCGGCCTGTACATCATTGGCAACGGTTTGCTCGCCGAACAGACGCTTGCGCTCAACGTCGGAGCGCAGGCGAATGGCGCCCAGTGCTTCAACCAGACGCATGGCCACGTGACTCTTGCCGACAGCGGAAACGCCGTGGGTGATGGCCATGAAACGCGAAGGAATGGTGCTGTAACTTTCCGCCAGGTTGGCGTAGTTGCGGTACTGACGCAGGGTGGTCGCGCGCTGCACCGGAGTCGCGTCGGCCGGCATGCTGAACAGCGCCACTTTTGCGCGAACCATTGCACGGTAGGCTTTATAGAAGTTCAGCACTTCCAGACCCTGGTAATCGCCGGTCAGCTCCAGGTACTGGCTGATGAAGCGACGCGCCAGCGATTTCAGGCCACGGTCTTCCAGGTCCATCGCGAGGAAACCGGTGTCGGCCCAGACGTCAGTGAAACGGAAAGGCTCGTTGAATTCGATGCAGTCGAAGATCACCACTTTGCCGTCGATGACGGTAGCGTTGCCGAGGTGGATGTCACCGTGACATTCACGGGTGAAACCGTCGGCCTTGCGCTGGGTGAACAGCGGTTTGAGACGCTCGAAGCTGCTTTCGGCCCAGGCTTTCAGTGCGTCGAGTTGCAGCAGGTCATTTTTGTCGCTGAGGAACGGCAGGATTTGTTCGAAGTTTTGCGACACCGGCGCCATCACGCTTTCCGGGGTGCCAGCATCGTGTTCGGCCGGGACTTTTGGCGCGGTGAGGTGGAAGTGCGCGATCTGCTGCGCCATCTCATCAATGTGCTGGGTGGTCAGCTCGCCATTCGCTTGCAGGGTGCTGAGCATACCGGTCTGCGGGAACTGGCGCATTTTCAGCAGGTATTCGATGGCCGGGCCGTCACCGCCCAGTTGCGGTGCTTCGACGCTGCCGGTGACTGGCAACACTTCCAGATACAAATCATCGGTCAGGCGCTGGTTCAGGCGCAGTTCTTCGGCGCAAAAGTGCGCGCGCGATTCGAGGCCGGTGAAGTCGAGGAAGCCGAAATTCACGGGCTTCTTCACTTTATAAGCATACGGGCCGGTGAGGATTACCCACGAGATGTGCGTTTCGATGACCTGAAACCCTTCGACAGGGTGCGGGTAGAGGGCCGGGTTTTGCAGGGCAGCGATCAGTGACTGGCTCACGGGCGATCCTTCAGAGAGGGGGGAAATTCGAGGCGGCTATTATGGCCGCTCGCCAGCCTGACGCAAACCTCGGAGCGCTCCTGTTGAGGATGAATAAAGTGCGTATAATCCGCCGCCATGACTCGAACTCGATCTCCCCGTACCAAGAAAAAACCACCTTCCAAGGGCCTTGGCCCGTGGTTGAGCTGGGCCATTAAACTCAGTCTGGTCGGCCTTGTCGTGCTGGCCGGCTTCGCCGTTTACCTCGATGCCGTGGTGCAGGAGAAGTTCTCCGGCAAGCGCTGGACCATCCCGGCCAAGGTTTACGCGCGCCCGCTTGAGCTGTTCGTCGGACAGAAGCTCAGCAAGGACGATTTCCTCACCGAACTCGATGCCCTCGGCTATCGCCGCGAAGCCGTGAGCAACGGCCCCGGTGCTGCTGCGGTCAACGGCAACACGGTTGATCTGAACACCCGTGGCTTCCAGTTCTATGAAGGCCTGGAAAAACCGCAACCGGTGCGGGTGCGCTTCTCCGGCGATTACGTCGCCGAGTTGTCGGCGACCAACGGTTCCAAGTTGTCCGTGGTGCGTCTTGAACCGCTGATGATCGGCGGCATTTATCCGAAAAATCTCGAAGACCGCATTCTGATCAAACTTGATCAAGTGCCGCCGTACCTGCTCGAAACCCTGGTGGCTGTCGAAGACCGCGATTTCTACAGCCACTGGGGCGTGTCGCCGAAGTCGATTGCCCGCGCTGTCTGGGTCAACACCTCGGGCGGCAAAATGACTCAGGGCGGCAGTACGCTGACCCAGCAGTTGGTGAAAAACTTCTACCTGACCAGCGAACGCAGCCTGACCCGCAAGCTCACCGAAGCGATGATGGCGATGCTGCTGGAGCTGCATTACGACAAGAAAGAAATTCTTGAGGCCTACCTCAACGAAGTCTTCGTCGGTCAGGACGGTCAGCGTGCGGTGCACGGTTTCGGTCTGGCCAGCCAGTTCTTCTTCGGCCAGCCATTGTCCGAGCTGAAGCTGCATCAGGTTGCGCTGCTGGTCGGCATGGTCAAAGGCCCGTCCTACTACAACCCGCGTCGCAACCCGGAACGCGCACTTGAGCGTCGTAACCTGGTGCTCGACGTGCTTGAGCAACAAGGTGTGGCGACCGCCGAGCAAGTCGCAGCGGCGAAGAAAATGCCACTGGGTGTGACCACCCGCGGCAAACTGGCCGACAGTTCCTTCCCGGGCTTTATCGATCTGGTCAAACGTCAGTTGCGTGAAGACTATCGCGACGAAGACTTGACCGAAGAAGGCCTGCGCATTTTCACCAGTTTCGACCCGATTCTGCAGATGAAGGCGGAAGCCTCGGTCAACGACACTTTCAAACGTCTGTCCGGGCGCAAAGGCTCCGACGATGTTGAAGCGGCAATGGTCGTGACCAACCCGGAAACCGGCGAAGTGCAGGCGATGATCGGCAGCCGTCAGGCCAGTTACGCAGGCTTCAACCGCGCGCTCGATGCTGTGCGGCCGGTGGGTTCGTTGATCAAACCGGCGGTGTACCTGACCGCGCTGGAAAAACCGAGCAAGTACACGCTGACCAGTTGGCTGTCGGATGACCCGTTGTCGGTCAAAGGCGCGGACGGTCAGGTGTGGAAACCGCAGAACTACGATCGTCGCTCCCACGGCACGGTGTTCCTCTATCAAGGTCTGGCGCATTCCTACAACCTGTCGACCTCGCGTCTGGGTCTGGAAGTCGGTGTGCCGAACGTGCTGAAAACCCTCGGGCGCCTTGGCGTAACCCGTGAGTTCCCGGCGTTCCCGTCGATGTTGCTGGGTGCCGGCGGCATGACCCCGATCGAAGTGGCAACCATGTACCAGACCCTCGCCAACGGCGGTTTCAACACGCCGATGCGCGGGATTCGTAGCGTATTGACCGCCGAGGGCGAACCGCTCAAGCGTTATCCGTTCCAGATCGAGCAGCGTTTCGATCCGGCGTCGATTTACCTGATCCAGAACGCCATGCAGCGCGTGATGCGTGAAGGTACCGGTAGCTCGGTTTACAACGTCTTGCCGAAAACCCTGACGCTGGCCGGCAAGACCGGTACCAGTAACGATTCGCGGGACAGCTGGTTCGCCGGTTTCAGTCAGGATCTGCTGGCTGTGGTCTGGTTGGGTCGCGACGATAACGGTAAAACGCCATTCACTGGTGCCACCGGTGCGTTGCAGGTCTGGACCAGTTTCATGCGCAAGGCCGACCCGCTGCCGCTGGACATGCCGCAACCGGACAACATCGTTCAGGCGTGGGTGGATTCGCGCACCGGACAAGGCTCCGATGCCAACTGCCCGGGCGCGGTGCAGATGCCGTATATTCGCGGCAGCGAACCACCACCCGGCGCCGCGTGCGCAAGCGAAACGCCTGCTTCCGGCGAGTCGGTGATGGATTGGGTCAAGGGCTGGATGAATTAAGCAAAGAGGGTTTCAAGTGAACAAGTGGTTGATTCCAGCGGTGACCGCCGTGGCTTTGCTCAGCGGCTGCTCTACCGTACAGCGTGGTTCGATTCCGGTGGTTGATTCCGGGACTGCGGTGTCCAACAGCGAACGTATTTCGGCCAATGGCGGTTTCCGTCAAACCACGGTGAAGCGTCCTGCGCAGGGCCAGACTCAGGCCATTCCGCAGGGTGATACCGGCGTGGTGGTGATGGTGCCGGGTGGCGGCGCTGCCGTGTCGACGCCGATCAGCTCTTCGCCTATCGTGCCGGGCCCGGCGTCCGGCGGTATCACGGCGGGGCCTTACAACCCTGCGCCAGTCGAGTCGGCGCCGGTCAATACCGGCACCTACAACATGCCGTCGACGCCGAGCGGGATTCCTTCGGCCAGCAGCGGCGGCGGTTTGTCGGCTGACGAGCAACTGGACGGTCCGGTGCTCGCCTTGCTGACCACTGCGCAACAGCAACAGGCCGGTGGCGACCTCAACGGTGCGTCCTCCAGCCTCGAGCGTGCGCAACGTGTCGCGCCGCGTGAGCCGCAAGTGCTTTATCGCCTCGCGCAGGTACGCATGGCTCAAGGCGATGCACCGCAAGCCGAGCAGTTCGCCCGTCGCGCGTTGACCATGGCCAACGGTCGTCCGGATCTGCAGGCCAGCCTGTGGGAGCTGATCGCGCAGTCCCGTGAGAAACAAGGCGATTCCGCCGGCGCCGCTCAGGCCCGTCAGAAGGCCAAGGTTTCGCTGTGATGGATGCACGGTTCCCGAAAATCGCCGATCAGTTACTGCTGATCGAGCGCGAACTGCGCACACAGGGCTGGTGGGATGAGGTGCAGCCGTCGGCAGAAGCCTTGAGCAGTGTCGAACCGTTTTCGGTCGATACGCTGGACTTCGAACAATGGCTGCAATGGATCTTCCTGCCGCGGATGAAAATGATCCTTGAGCAGGATCTGCCACTGCCGAATGCCTCGGGCATTCAGGAAATGGCCGAGATGGTCTTCGCCCAGCGCAACCTGGGTGGCAAGGATCGTCAACTGCAGGTGCTGCTCAAAGAGTTCGACCTGCTGATCACGGCCTCACGTTAACCCCGATCCTTGTGGGAGCCGAGCTTGCTCGCGAATGCGGTCTGTCATTCAACGAATAAGTCGACTGATACACCGCTTTCGCGAGCAAGCTCAGCTCTTACGAGGGCGTGGTGTTACTGGCAGTTCTCGGCAATCTGCTTCTGCGCCTCAACAATCCGCTCCTGACGCTGCGCATCATCCAGCCGTCGCATCTGTCCCTCCACTTCCTCCCTCAAACGCGGATTGTTCTGCAACTGCGCAAGGTTCGTCCGTGCCTGCTGACAAAACTGCTTGAGCTGCGCCTGTTGATCCGCGACCTGTTTCTTCACCTTGTCATCAATCGCCTTCTGATTGCCCAGCACGCCGCTGCCCGGCATTGGCGCCGGTTTGGGCGGGGGCGAGGAGGGCGTCTGTAACGTCGTCGACGGCTGGCCCGCTGGCGGCTGCGCATCGAAATGCGTGACACCTTGGGCGTCGACCCATTTGTAGATCTGAGCGGCCATGCACCAGGGGCTGAGGCCGATCAGCAGGGTGAGGAGGAGCGTTCGCATGCTGATTCCTTGGCAAAATTGCGCAATTGACGCTAACAGAGTAGCGGTTTTCAGGTTTTTTCTTGCGTTCTCATGTGCTTACCCACAATTAGTGACATAGACAGCTTGACTTGGAGAGGGCGAAACAGAAGAATCCAAAGTCCGCTGTAGAGGGACTGCCAGAAGCAGACCCACTCGGTAGATCATGAGGCGCACATCCGCGCCGACCTGTTACACCCGCAACGCGTTACCTCGCGCTGGGTGGGAAAGGCCCGCAACACTGGGACGATCCCAATACTTGCTCAGTCAGTGCTGACGTAGTCGGCGACCACCGTCGCTCATGCTCTGCCGAGAAGTAAACCTATTAAGACCCGCCCCTTTTTTGTGGACGGTATTCTGGCGTTTTAGAGGTGAACAACGTGGAGCTTTTATCTGGCGGTGAGATGCTCGTCCGCTTTTTGCGTGACGAAGGCGTCAAATATATCTACGGGTACCCGGGTGGTGCTCTCCTGCATGTTTACGATGCCCTGTTCAAAGAACCGGAAGTGAATCACATCCTGGTTCGTCACGAACAAGCGGCAACCCATATGGCTGACGGCTACGCCCGTGCCACCGGTAAAGCCGGCGTGGTATTGGTGACTTCCGGTCCAGGCGCCACAAACGCCATCACCGGTATCGCCACGGCCTATATGGACTCGATTCCAATGGTGATCATTTCCGGTCAGGTGCCAAGCACCATGGTCGGCACCGACGCGTTCCAGGAAACCGACATGATCGGTATCTCCCGGCCGATCGTGAAGCACAGCTTCATGATCAAGCACGCTTCGGAAATCCCGGAAGTCATGAAGAAGGCCTTTTACCTGGCGCAATCCGGTCGTCCGGGCCCGGTCGTGGTCGATATCCCGAAAGACATGACCAACCCGGCCGAGAAATTCGAATACATCTTCCCGAAGAAAGCCAAGCTGCGTTCCTACAGCCCGGCCGTTCGCGGTCACTCCGGACAAATCCGCAAGGCAGCCGAAATGCTCCTCGCGGCCAAGCGCCCAGTGCTTTATTCCGGTGGCGGCGTGATCCTCGGCAACGGTTCCGCACCGCTGACCGAACTGGCGAAAATGCTCAACCTGCCAGTGACCAACACACTGATGGGCCTGGGTGGTTTCCCGGGGACTGATCGTCAGTTCATCGGCATGCTCGGCATGCACGGCAGCTACACCGCCAACCTGGCGATGCACCATGCTGACGTGATCCTCGCGGTCGGCGCGCGTTTCGACGATCGCGTGATCAACGGCCCGGCGAAGTTCTGCCCGAACGCCAAGATCATCCATATCGACATCGACCCGGCTTCGATTTCCAAGACCATCAAGGCCGACGTGCCTATCGTTGGTCCGGTTGAGAGCGTCCTGACCGAAATGGTCGCGATCCTCAAGGAAATCGGCGAGACCCCGAACAAGGAGTCCGTGGCCAGTTGGTGGAAGCAGGTTGATGAATGGCGCGGTGATCGCGGCCTGTTCCCTTATGAAAAGGGCGACGGCAGCCTGATCAAGCCACAAACCGTGATCGAAACCCTCTGCGAAGTGACCAAGGGCGATGCCTTTATCACTTCCGACGTGGGCCAGCACCAGATGTTCGCTGCGCAGTACTACACGTTCAACAAGCCGAATCGCTGGATCAACTCCGGTGGTCTGGGCACCATGGGCTTCGGTTTCCCGGCGGCCATGGGCATCAAGTTGAGCTTCCCGGATGACGACGTTGCCTGCGTCACCGGCGAAGGCAGCATCCAGATGAACATCCAGGAACTGTCGACCTGCCTGCAATACGGCTTGCCAGTGAAAATCGTCATCCTGAACAACGGTGTTCTGGGGATGGTTCGTCAGTGGCAGGACATGAGCTACGGCAGCCGTCACTCGCACTCCTACATGGAATCGCTGCCTGACTTCGTCAAGCTGGCTGAAGCCTACGGCCACGTCGGCGTACGCATCACCGAATCGAAAGATTTGAAGTCGAAGATGGCAGAAGCGTTCGCCATGAAGGATCGCCTGGTGATCATCGATGTTTCGGTCGACACCAGCGAGCACGTCTATCCGATGCAGATCAAAGACGGCTCCATGCGCGATATGTGGCTGAGCAAGACGGAGCGTACTTAATCATGCGGCACATTATTTCCTTGCTTCTGGAAAACGAACCCGGCGCTTTGTCTCGCGTAGTCGGCCTGTTCTCGCAGCGCAACTACAACATCGAAAGCCTGACCGTGGCCCCGACCGAAGACCCGACCCTGTCGCGTCTGACGCTGACCACCGTTGGCCACGATGAAGTCATCGAGCAGATCACCAAAAACCTGAACAAGCTGATCGAAGTGGTCAAGCTGGTGGACCTGTCGGAAAGTGCTCACATCGAGCGCGAACTGATGCTGGTCAAGGTCAAGGCCACTGGCGCCCAGCGCGCCGAGATCAAACGCACCACCGATATTTACCGTGGACAGATCGTCGACGTCAGCGCCAGCGTGTATACCGTTCAACTGACCGGTACCAGCGACAAGCTCGACAGCTTCATTCAGTCCATCGGCACCGCATCGATTCTGGAAACCGTCCGTAGCGGCGTGACCGGCATTGCCCGCGGCGACAAAGTACTCAGCATCTAAACCAAATTAGCGAATGGCCTGAACGGCCTGGATATATAGGGGAATTTCATGAAAGTTTATTACGAAAAAGACTGCGACCTGTCGATCATCCAGGGCAAGAAAGTTGCCATCATCGGTTACGGTTCCCAGGGCCACGCCCAAGCGTGCAACCTGAAAGACTCCGGCGTTGACGTTACTGTTGGTCTGCGTAAAGGTTCGGCCACCGTTGCCAAAGCTGAAGCTCACGGCCTGAAAGTGACCGACGTTGCTTCCGCTGTTGCGGCTGCCGACCTGGTCATGATCCTGACCCCGGACGAGTTCCAGTCGTCGCTGTACAAGAATGAAATCGAGCCGAACATCAAGAAAGGCGCCACCCTGGCCTTCTCCCACGGCTTCGCGATTCACTACAACCAGGTTGTTCCGCGTGCCGACCTCGACGTGATCATGATCGCGCCGAAAGCACCAGGCCACACCGTACGTTCCGAGTTCGTGAAAGGCGGCGGTATCCCTGACCTGATCGCGATCTACCAGGACGCCTCGGGCAACGCCAAAAACGTTGCACTGTCCTACGCTGCTGGCGTTGGTGGCGGTCGTACCGGCATCATCGAAACCACCTTCAAGGACGAGACTGAAACCGACCTGTTCGGCGAACAAGCCGTTCTGTGCGGCGGTACCGTTGAGCTGGTTAAAGCCGGTTTCGAAACCCTGGTTGAAGCTGGCTACGCGCCGGAAATGGCCTACTTCGAATGCCTGCACGAACTGAAGCTGATCGTTGACCTCATGTACGAAGGCGGCATCGCCAACATGAACTACTCGATCTCCAACAACGCCGAATACGGCGAGTACGTGACTGGCCCGGAAGTGATCAACGCCGAGTCCCGTCAGGCCATGCGCAACGCCCTGAAACGTATTCAGGACGGCGAATACGCCAAAATGTTCATCAGCGAAGGCGCAACCGGCTACCCTTCGATGACCGCCAAGCGTCGTAACAACGCCGCTCACGGTATCGAAATCATCGGCGAGCAACTGCGCTCCATGATGCCGTGGATCGGTGCCAACAAGATCGTCGACAAAGCCAAAAACTAAGTCGTCCTTCTTGTACGGAAAACGCGGCCTCGGCCGCGTTTTTTCGTTTGAGCCGGTGGTTCTGGTATAAAGCTGCAGCGTTTGTGGCCGAACTGTCGTCCTCAAGCACCTGTCGAAATTTCTCCAAACCGTTGCAAGGTAATGTCCATGAGCGAACGTCCCGAAGAGCCGAACAAGGCTTCTGACGCCGAAAGCCTGCTGCCCATCGATGAACACATCGAAGAAGGGCACGACGCAGAAGGTCGTAAAGTCCGGCATCGTGGTATCTATCTGCTGCCGAATCTATTCACCACTGCGAACCTGTTCGCAGGGTTTTACTCCATCATCAACTCGATGAGCGCACAGGCGGCATTGAGTGCCGGGGATTCCGTCAACGCGAGCAAGTATTTCGCCTTTGCCGCAATCGCGATTTTCGTCGCCATGGTGCTCGACGGCCTCGACGGTCGTGTGGCGCGCATGACCAATACGCAAAGTGCCTTCGGCGCCGAGTACGACTCGCTGTCGGACATGGTCGCGTTCGGTGTCGCACCGGCGCTGCTGGCCTTCGGTTGGGCGTTGGGTGATATGGGCAAGGTCGGCTGGATGGTCGCCTTCATCTATGTCGCGGGCGCGGCATTGCGTCTGGCGCGCTTCAACACCCAGGTCGGCACGGCAGACAAACGCTATTTCATCGGTCTGGCCAGCCCGGCAGCGGCGGGTGTGGTGGCGGGTATCGTCTGGGCGTTCAGCGATTACGGCATTCAGGGGTCGAAGATGTCGTTCCTCGTTGCGCTGATGGTTGCGGCGGCCGGCATGCTGATGGTCAGCAACATCAAGTA
Source organism: Pseudomonas sp. 18058 (assembly GCF_902706155.1). Taxonomy (NCBI): domain Bacteria; kingdom Pseudomonadati; phylum Pseudomonadota; class Gammaproteobacteria; order Pseudomonadales; family Pseudomonadaceae; genus Pseudomonas; species Pseudomonas sp. 18058. The sequence goes on along the minus strand of NZ_CACSJY010000052.1, from coordinate 2,119 downwards.
CAACAGCTTTAAAGAGCTGGACTTGAAAGGGCGCGTGCCATTCGTGGCGATCCTTGCCGTGGTGCTGGTGTTTGCCGTTGTGTTCAGCGATCCGCCGCGCATTCTGCTGTTGGTGTTCCTCGCCTATGCAGCATCCGGCCCGGTGCAATACTTGTTGCACCTTCGTCGGCACAAAAAAGCCGAGTGATGTAATTTCACGCATACTCCGCAGTCTATGGGTGCATCTGTCCTCCAAAGCTGCGGAGTTGTCATGCTGATCAAAATCCCCAAAGCGTCTGACTGCAACGAGTCGGATGTCACGCCTGAATCCATTTATCTCTCGCGCCGCCAATTGCTCGGTGCCACTGCTGCCGGTATCGCCGTCAGTAGCCTGCCGCGTTGGGCCAATGCCGAGGATGCCGCTCGGTACGCCGATGTCGAACCCGGTAAAGCGCCTGCCTGGTTTAACGAGAAACTGTCCTCTACTAAATGGGGAGCAGTCAACGTTAAGGATGAGGCGATCACGCCTTTTAAAGACGCCACTCACTACAACAACTTCTACGAGTTCGGCACCGACAAGGGGGATCCGGCGGCAAATGCCGGCTCGCTGAAAACCGAACCGTGGAGTGTGGTGATAGACGGGGAGGTGGGTAAGCCGGGTCGGTATGCGCTGGAAGACTTCATGAAACCGTATCAACTGGAAGAACGAATCTATCGCCTACGCTGTGTAGAGGCGTGGTCGATGGTGATTCCGTGGATCGGTTTTCCAATCTCGGCGTTGCTCAAGCAAGTTGAGCCAAACGCTAATGCCAAGTACATCCGCTTTGAAACTCTGCAGGATCCCAAAACCATGCCGGGGCAGCGCTCCGGTTTTGCCTTGATCGACTGGCCGTATGTAGAAGGCTTGCGTCTGGATGAGGCGATGAATCCGTTGGCGATTCTGGCGGTGGGCATGTATGGCCGCGAGTTACCAAATCAGAACGGCGCGCCCCTGCGTTTGGTGGTGCCGTGGAAGTATGGCTTCAAGAGCGTCAAATCCATCGTGCGTATCAGTCTGGTCAGCGAGCAGCCGAAAACCACTTGGCAAAGCATTGCGGCGGATGAGTATGGGTTCTACGCGAACGTGAATCCAACGGTTGATCACCCACGCTGGACGCAGGCACGGGAGCGACGGTTGCCGAACAGCCTGTTCAAACCGAACGTGCGCGATACGCAGATGTTCAACGGCTACTCGGATGAAGTCGCTTCTTTATATACAGGGCTCGATCTGCGGAAGAACTACTGATGCGCTTTCCGTTCTGGCGTATAGGCGTTTTCATTGCGGCAGCGATCTGGCCGATGCTCTGGTTGTATCAAGCGCTTGAGGATTTGCTCGGCCCTGATCCCGGCAAAGTGTTGGTTGATCGGTTGGGGTTGGGAACCTTGGTGTTGTTGCTGATCACCCTGAGCATGACGCCGATGCAGAAACTCACCGGTTGGGCGGGGTGGATTGCGGTTCGCCGGCAGTTGGGGCTTTGGTGTTTCGCCTATGTGGTGTTGCACCTGTGCAGTTATATGGCGTTTATCCTGGGGTTTGATTGGTCGCAGCTGGCGGTCGAGTTGCGCAAGCGGCCTTACATAATAGTAGGGGCGTTGGGTTTTCTAGGATTGTTGGCGTTGGCGGTGACGTCCAATCGCTACAGTCAGCGTCGTTTGGGCTCGCGCTGGAAGAAGCTGCATCGCCTGGCGTACGTGATTCTGGGTTTGGGTTTACTGCATATGCTGTGGATCGTGCGCGCTGATCTTGAGGAATGGGCGATCTATGCCTTTATAGGTGCAGTGCTTCTGATACTGCGTATTCCGCCCGTGACGCGGCGTATCCCACGTTTGCTGGCCAAAAAGCCAGTTTTGCAAGAAAAGCGAAATTAACGGTTGACTGCAAATCCCAGGCGTCTATAATTCGCCCCACTTCCGGCGCAGTCGAAACGGAAAACTCCTTGAGATTCAATGAGTTATGCAGGTTTCGGCAGCAAGTGCTTCAGTTCATCGAAGCCAAAAGGAAGTTGAAAAAGAGGTGTTGACAGCAGCGTGTAACGCTGTAGAATTCGCCTCCCGCTGACGAGAGATCTGAAGCGCAAGTGGTTGAAGTTGTTGAAGAATT
>NZ_CACSJY010000051.1:0-41582 GCF_902706155.1 Pseudomonas sp. 18058 | reverse complement strand
AAGGCGTTGTGTCAGTCAACGATAATGGCGACTGACACAACGCCTTCGCGAGCAAGCCCGCTCCCACATTTGGTTTTGGGTTTATCCCAATAACAGGGTGCCGCTCGCAACGAGTGTCGCATGCCCGCCAATCTTCACCCGCTCACCCTCCAGCCGACAAAACAACTCCCCGCCCCGCGCCGAGCGCTGGCACGCGGTCAGGCTCGATTTGCCCAGACGTTTTGACCAATACGGAATCAAGCTGCAGTGCGTCGACCCGGTCACCGGGTCTTCATTGATGCCAATCGCCGGGGCGAAATAGCGCGAGACGAAATCGTGCTGATTGCCCCGCGCGGTGACGATTGCACCGAGCCACGGCAGTTTGGCCAGCGCGACCATGTCCGGCTTGCAATCGAGTACGGCCTGCTCCGACTCCAGCACCACAAACAGTTCGTTCGAGCCGAGCACATCAACCGCTTCAACGCCCAGCGCCCGCTCGACATCCAGCGTCACGCCAATCTCTGACGGCACGATCGAGGGGAAATCCAGCCACAAACGCCCGTCTGCCCGCGTCACGCTCAACGGTCCGGACTTGCAAGTGAAGTCGATACGCTCGGCCGTTTCCTTATAGATCTCGAACAACACATAAGCGCTGGCCAGCGTCGCATGGCCGCACAACGGCACTTCAGTGGTCGGGGTGAACCAACGGATATGCCAGGCCGAACCTTCACGCACCAGAAACGCGGTTTCCGCCAGATTGTGTTCACCCGCGATCTTTTGCATCAAATCATCGGCGAGCCACGCATCCAGCCGATAAATCATCGCCGGGTTGCCACTGAACGGCCGCTCACTGAATGCGTCAACCTGATGAAACTCGAGCTGCATAACCTTCTCCTTAAGTCAGTCGGCAGAGCATGCAGCGCATACCAGATCAGCGCCAGCGACAGAACCGGCCAATTTTCTTCATACAGAATCAGCCGACGTTACGCACGACCGATGTCGGCGAATTTGGCCTGGGTGTGTTCAGCGAGCACGGCGGGTGCCAATTCGACTTCCAGCCCACGCCGGCCGGCGCTGACATAAATAGTCGCAAAAGCCTGAGCCGAATTATCGATGAAGGTGCGCAGACGCTTTTTCTGCCCCAATGGACTGATACCGCCCAGCAGATAACCGGTGGAGCGCTGCGCCGCTGCCGGGTCAGCCATCTCGACTTTTTTCACCCCCGCCGCCTGCGCCAGACCTTTGAGGTCGAGGCTTCCGACGACCGGCACTACGGCCACCAGCAGCTCACCTTTTTCACTCGCCGCCAGCAAGGTTTTAAACACCTGCGCTGGCTCGAGCGCCAGTTTTTCCGCAGCCTCCAGCCCGTAGGACGCGGCCTTTGGATCATGTTCGTAACTGTGCACGCGATGTTCGGCACGAACTTTTTTTAACAAGTCCAACGCAGGGGTCATGGCAGCTCCAGGCTCGGCAATGGCAGAAAATCCTGCGCCGGATTCTAGGACATCGAGCCGTAAAAGGCTCTATCCCGGCCCCGAATTACGCGGCTTTGCAGGTAATTCACAACGCTAAGAAAGCGGTCACCCGGCGAGTCATTCATGTGACTGATAGTTCTATTGTGACTGGCGGTTCACTTTCGACCTTTGACAGGTTTGTTTCTTGTCTATATTTTTTCGAATCTGAATAATGTAAGAATTATCATCATTGCAGCACTCAGCAGTAAACCGGGAAACGAATGGGGATTCCGACCCGGTGAAAATCGCGCCTTGCCCTGTCGGCAATCGCGCCAGACAACAACAAAAATTGAGGTTTTCAATGACAACTGCTTTACAGCAACCATCGCTTTCGAGCCAATGCATGGCCGAGTTTCTGGGTACTGCACTTCTGATCTTTTTTGGCACTGGCTGTGTCGCCGCCCTCAAAGTCGCGGGCGCCAGCTTCGGCCTGTGGGAAATCAGCATCATCTGGGGCGTCGGCGTGAGCATGGCGATCTACCTCACGGCCGGGGTTTCCGGCGCGCACCTGAACCCGGCCGTCAGCATCGCCCTGGCAATCTTCGCCGACTTCGAAAAGCGCAAACTGCCCTTCTATATTCTTGCGCAAATCGCCGGCGCATTCTGCGGCGCGCTGCTGGTTTACACGCTGTACAGCAATCTTTTCTTCGATTACGAACAAACTCACCAAATGGTTCGCGGATCCGCCGCCAGCCTTGAGCTGGCCTCGGTGTTCTCGACGTTCCCGAATCCAGTGCTGTCCACCGCCCAGGCATTCCTGGTCGAGATGATCATCACCGCGATCCTGATGGGCGTGATCATGGCCCTGACCGACGACAACAATGGCCTGCCAAGAGGCCCGATGGCGCCGCTGCTGATCGGCTTGCTGATCGCGGTGATCGGCAGCTCGATGGGCCCGCTGACCGGTTTTGCGATGAACCCGGCGCGTGACTTCGGTCCGAAACTGATGACTTTCTTCGCTGGCTGGGGTGAAATTTCCTTCACTGGCGGCCGCGATATTCCGTACTTCCTGATTCCGATTTTTGCACCGATTGTCGGTGCCTGCCTCGGCGCTGCCGGGTATCGCGGGCTCATCGCCCGTCACCTGACCGGCGCCACACCTGCTACAAAGGATGCAGAACCGGCCATTGACGGCAAACCAAGAACTTCTTGAAACAGTCGGCGCAGGCTCCTGCCCATCCGAGCCTGCGCCACGGCCCATTCACCCTTATTTCGTCCAAGGCAATCGACATGACCGACATTCAGAATAAGAACTACATCATTGCCCTCGATCAGGGTACGACCAGCTCTCGCGCGATCATTTTTGACCGCGACGCGAACGTGGTCTGCACCGCGCAGCGCGAATTCGCTCAGCATTACCCGCAAGCCGGTTGGGTCGAACACGATCCGATGGAAATCTTCGCCACCCAAAGTGCGGTGATGGTTGAAGCGCTGGCACAGGCCGGTCTGCACCACGACCAGGTCGCGGCCATCGGCATCACCAACCAGCGTGAAACCACCGTGGTCTGGGACAAGACCACCGGTCGCCCGGTGTACAACGCCATCGTCTGGCAGTGCCGCCGCAGCACCGAAATCTGCCAGCAGCTCAAGCGCGATGGCCACGAGCAATACATCAGCGACACCACCGGTCTGGTCACCGACCCGTACTTCTCCGGCACCAAACTGAAGTGGATCCTCGACAACGTCGAAGGCAGCCGCGAGCGTGCGCGCAATGGCGAACTGCTGTTCGGCACCGTCGATAGCTGGCTGATCTGGAAATTCACTGGCGGCAAGGTGCACGTTACCGACTACACCAACGCCTCGCGCACCATGCTCTTCAACATTCACTCGCTGGAGTGGGACGCGAAGATGCTGGAGATTCTCGACATCCCGCGCGAGATGCTTCCGGAAGTCAAAGCGTCGTCGGAAATCTACGGCCACACCAAGAGCGGCATCGCCATCGGCGGTATCGCCGGCGATCAGCAAGCGGCGCTGTTCGGTCAAATGTGCGTAGAACCAGGTCAGGCGAAAAACACCTACGGCACCGGCTGCTTCCTGCTGATGAACACTGGCGACAAAGCGGTGAAATCGCAGCACGGCATGCTCACCACCATCGCTTGCGGCCCGCGCGGCGAAGTCGCTTACGCCCTGGAAGGCGCGGTATTCAACGGCGGTTCGACCGTGCAGTGGCTGCGTGATGAACTGAAAATCATCAACGACGCCCACGACACCGAATACTTCGCCAATAAAGTGAAGGACAGCAACGGCGTGTATCTGGTGCCAGCCTTCACCGGTCTGGGCGCTCCTTACTGGGATCCGTACGCCCGTGGCGCACTGTTCGGCCTGACGCGCGGCGTTCGCGTGGATCACATCATCCGCGCCGCGCTGGAATCGATTGCCTACCAGACCCGCGACGTACTCGACGCCATGCAACAGGATTCCGGCGAACGCCTCAAAGCCCTGCGCGTGGACGGCGGCGCGGTGGCGAACAACTTCCTCATGCAGTTCCAGGCCGACATCCTCGGTACTCAGGTCGAGCGTCCGCAAATGCGCGAAACCACAGCGCTGGGCGCGGCGTACCTGGCCGGTCTGGCGTGCGGTTTCTGGGGCAGCCTGGAAGAGCTGCGCGGCAAAGCGGTGATCGAGCGTGAGTTCGAGCCGAGCCTGGACGATGTAGAAAAAGAGAAGCTGTATAAAGGCTGGAAGAAAGCCGTCAGCCGCACCCGTGACTGGGCGCGTGAAGACGCTGAATAAGCCAACCTTCAGAGACTGATAGGCAACTAACTGGTCGGGAGCGGATTCCTGCGGCATCATGGGCAAATTTTGCACGGCAGCCCAAAGGAAGCCCCATGAATCTGCCTCCCCGTCAGCAGCAAATCCTCGAGCTGGTTCGCGAACGCGGCTATGTGAGCATCGAGGAAATGGCCACGCTGTTCGTTGTTACCCCGCAAACCATCCGCCGCGACATCAATCAGCTCGCGGAAGCCAATTTGCTCCGTCGCTACCATGGCGGCGCGGCCTACGATTCCAGTGTTGAAAACACGGCCTATGCGATGCGCGCCGATCAGATGCGCGATGAAAAACAACGCATCGGTGAAGCCATCGCCGCACAAATCCCCGATCACGCCTCGCTGTTCATCAACATCGGTACCACCACCGAATCGATTGCCCGCGCCCTGCTCAATCACAACCATCTGAAGATCATCACCAACAACCTGAACGTGGCGTCGATGCTCAGTGCCAAGGATGATTTTGATGTGCTGCTGACTGGCGGAAATGTTCGTCGTGATGGCGGAGTTGTTGGTCAGGCGAGTGTGGATTTCATCAATCAGTTCAAGGTTGATTTCGCGCTGGTCGGGATCAGCGGGATTGATGAAGACGGCAGCTTGCTGGATTTTGATTATCAGGAAGTGCGGGTTTCCCAGGCGATTATTGCCAATGCGCGGCAGGTGATTCTGGCGGCGGATTCGAGCAAGTTTGGGCGTAATGCGATGATTCGGTTGGGGCCGATCAGCTTGATTGATTGTTTGGTGACGGATCAGCAGCCGGTGCCGGCTCTGGCGCAGTTGTTGAGTCAGCACAAGATTCGGCTGGAAGTCGTTTAACCCCCCAAGATCAAAAGATCGCAGCCTTCGGCAGCTCCTACATGGGTTCACTTGACCTGTAGGAGCTGCCGAAGGCTGCGATCTTTTCGCTTTTAATGTTCGTATTTTTTCCTTTCCCTGCCCTTCGATGAGTTTTTTCAATCGAAGTCGACTGGCTATGCGCGCCTTTATCGGCTACCATTTTCGCAAATGAACATTCATGTTCGATTTCCAATATAGAAAATCAAAAGAGCCTGAGGCCAGCCGATGTCCACATCTACCTTGCGTACGCCCCCTATCTCCGAGATCTACGACCTCGCCGTTATCGGCGGCGGGATCAATGGGGTGGGGATCGCAGCGGATGCCGCCGGTCGCGGTCTCTCGGTGTTCCTATGCGAAAAGGACGACCTCGCCAGCCACACTTCGTCGGCCAGCAGCAAGCTGATCCACGGAGGCCTGCGCTATCTCGAACATTACGAATTCCGTCTGGTGCGCGAAGCACTGGCCGAGCGCGAAGTGCTGCTGGCCAAAGCCCCGCACATCGTCAAGCCAATGCGCTTCGTGCTGCCGCACCGTCCACACCTGCGTCCGGCGTGGATGATTCGTGCCGGCCTGTTCCTGTATGACAACCTCGGCAAGCGCGAAAAACTGCCAGGTTCGAAAAGCCTCAAGTTCGGCGCCGACAGCGCACTGAAAAGCGAAATCAAGAAAGGCTTCGAATACTCCGATTGCTGGGTCGACGACGCTCGCCTCGTGGTACTCAACGCCATGGCCGCCCGCGAAAAAGGCGCCCACGTACACACCCAGACCCGTTGCGTCAGCGCCCGTCGCGCCAAAGGTTTGTGGCACCTGAACCTGGAACGCGCCGACGGCAGCCTGTTTTCGATCACCGCCAAAGCGCTGGTGAACGCCGCCGGCCCGTGGGTTGCCAAGTTCATTCGTGACGATCTGAAGATGGAATCGCCGTACGGCATCCGTCTGATTCAAGGCAGCCACATCATCGTGCCGAAACTGTACGAAGGCGATCACGCGCACATCCTGCAAAACGAAGATCAGCGCATCGTCTTCACCATTCCATACTTGAACAACCACTTCACCCTGATCGGCACCACCGACCGTGAATACACCGGCGACCCGGCGAAAGTGGCGATTACCGACGGCGAAACCGATTACCTGCTGAAAGTGGTCAACGCACACTTCAAGAAACAAGTCAGCCGCGAAGACATTCAGCACAGCTACTCGGGTGTGCGCCCACTGTGCAACGACGAATCCGACAACCCGTCGGCGGTTACTCGCGATTACACCTTGGCGCTGTCCGGCAGCACTGAAGAAGCGCCGCTGCTGTCGGTGTTCGGCGGCAAGCTGACCACCTACCGCAAACTCGCCGAATCGGCGATGGCGCAACTGATGCCGTTCTTCACCCAGATGCGCCCGAGCTGGACGGCCACCGCCACCCTGCCCGGCGGCGAAGACATGACCACGCCGCAAGCCTTGAGCGCGCTGATTCGCGACAAGTACGACTTTGTGCCGAGCGAGATCGCGCGTCGCTGGTCGACCACGTACGGCAGCCGCACCTGGCGCATGCTTGAGGGCGTTGAAACCCTCGCCGACATGGGCGAACACATTGGCGGCGGGCTCTACACCCGTGAAGTCGATTACCTGTGCAGCGAAGAGTGGGCGACCTCGGCGCATGACATTCTGTGGCGTCGTAGCAAGCTGGGGTTGTTTACCACTCCGGCGGAGCAGGAGAAGCTTGCGGCGTATCTGGGTAAGGTTGAGCAGAACCGTAGCAAGATTGAAGCGGCGTGATTTGAACATTGGTTAAACAAAAAGCCCCTGAATCGTAAGGTTCAGGGGCTTTTTGTTTTGTGGGTTCTGCAAAATCTGGTTGGGTCAGTTGGATCTCTTCCCCCTCACCCCAGCCCTCTCCCCCAAGGGGTAGAGGGGGAAGGGAGCCGATCTTCATGGGCTTCAAAATAAAAAGTTCGACTCGGTAGCTCACGTCGGCGTAACTCGACCATCCACTGCGGTCAGTCCCCTCTCCCTCCGGGAGAGGGCTAGGGTGAGGGGCTCTTGACTGTTCGGTTTTCCGAACGAGACTCCCCGGTCAATTCGGTAAACCGGATCACTCCCCACAAAAAAATCCGCCACAAAACTTTAATATCCTTATAAATCATAATCTTAACCAATCCAGACTGGTCTGGCACGAGTCATGCTCTACACTCTCTCGACGAATGCCTGTTGTGCCAACACTTCAGGAGCCGTCAGGCATTCGAAGCACAAAAGGGCCGACGAACTGGCTCCATAAAAAAAACAATGTCGAGGAAAATTTGATGCGCATCGTTCCCCATATCCTGGGCGCAGCCATTGCTGCCGCTCTGATCAGCACGCCAGTTTTCGCCGCCGAACTCACCGGCACCCTGAAGAAAATCAACGATTCGGGCACCATCACGCTCGCTCACCGCGACAGCTCCATTCCGTTTTCCTACATTGCAGATGCTTCCGGCAAACCAGTGGGCTACTCCCACGACATTCAGGTGGCTATCGTTGAAGCCCTGAAAAAAGACCTGAACAAGCCCGATCTGCAGGTCAAATACAACCTGGTGACCTCGCAAACCCGTATCCCGCTGATCCAGAACGGCACCGCGGATATCGAGTGCGGCTCGACCACCAACAACGCCGAACGCGCCCAGCAAGTCGACTTCACCGTCAACATCTTCGAAATCGGCACCCGTCTGCTGGTCAAGAAAGACAAGGATGGCAAGCCGTCCTACGCTGACTTCGCCGACCTCAAAGGCAAAAACGTCGTGACCACCGCGGGCACCACGTCCGAGCGCATCATCAAAGCGATGAACGCCGACAAGCAGATGGGCATGAACATCATCTCCGCCAAAGACCACGGCGAATCCTTCAACATGCTGGAAAGCGGTCGCGCCGTTGCCTTCATGATGGACGACGCTCTGCTGGCTGGTGAAGAAGCCAAGGCCAAGAAGCCGAACGACTGGATCATCACCGGTACTCCACAGTCCTTCGAAGCCTACGCGTGCATGGTTCGTAAAGACGACCCGGCCTTCAAGAAAGCCGTCGATGACGCCATCGTGGGTCTGTACAAGTCTGGCGAGATCAACAAGATCTACAGCAAGTGGTTCGAGAGCCCGATCCCACCAAAAGGCCTGAACCTCAACTTCCCGATGAGCGACAAGGTAAAAGGTCTGATCGCCACCCCGAGCGACAAGCCGGCGCCTGACGTAAAAATCTGATTCCTGACTAACCTTATCTCCTGAGGGAGCCACTCTCCCTCAGGCGTCTGTTACTACCTGCTGGCTGTACTGTGGAACACTCGACCTGGCGGTTTTCGAGCCGATCGCGTGTGCCCGGCGTTCAACGTCGGACGGGAAAGGATTTTCCCCAAGCGGGTGCTTGTACATCGATCGATCTCGAGGGGAGACCCTAATGAATTACAACTGGGACTGGGGCGTGTTCTTCAAGTCCACCGGCGTCGGCAGCGAGACTTATCTCGACTGGTACGTCACCGGTTTGGGCTGGACCATTGCCATTGCCATCGTGGCATGGATCATCGCCTTGCTGCTGGGCTCCATTCTGGGGGTCATGCGCACTGTGCCAAACCGCATCGTATCGGGCATCGCGACCTGCTACGTGGAACTGTTTCGTAATGTGCCGCTGCTGGTTCAGCTGTTCATCTGGTACTTCCTGGTGCCCGACCTGCTGCCGCAAAACCTGCAGGACTGGTACAAACAAGACCTCAACCCGACCACCTCGGCTTACCTGAGCGTTGTCGTGTGCCTGGGCTTGTTCACCGCTGCGCGTGTTTGCGAGCAAGTGCGTACCGGTATTCAGGCGCTGCCACGCGGTCAGGAATCGGCTGCGCGTGCCATGGGTTTCAAGCTGCCGCAGATCTACTGGAACGTGCTGCTGCCCCAGGCCTACCGCATCATTATTCCGCCGCTTACCTCGGAATTCCTCAACGTCTTCAAGAACTCCTCCGTGGCGTCCTTGATCGGTTTGATGGAATTGCTGGCACAAACCAAACAGACCGCCGAATTTTCGGCCAACCTGTTTGAAGCCTTCACCCTGGCCACGCTGATTTACTTCACCCTGAACATGAGCCTGATGCTGCTGATGCGCGTGGTCGAGAAGAAAGTCGCGGTGCCTGGCCTGATCTCCGTGGGGGGCAAATAATGGACTTCGATTTCAGCGGCATCATCCCCGCTATCCCGGGCCTGTGGAACGGCATGGTGATGACCTTGCAGTTGATGGTCATGGGCGTAGTCGGCGGCATCGTGCTCGGCACGATCCTGGCGCTGATGCGCCTGTCGTCGAGCAAACTGCTGTCACGCGTGGCCGGCGCTTATGTGAACTACTTCCGTTCGATCCCGCTGCTGCTGGTGATCACCTGGTTCTACCTGGCGGTGCCGTTCGTGCTGCGCTGGATTACCGGTGAAGACACGCCGATCGGCGCGTTCACCTCCTGCGTCGTGGCCTTCATGATGTTCGAAGCCGCGTACTTCTGCGAAATCGTCCGCGCCGGTGTGCAGTCGATCCCCAAAGGTCAGATGGCCGCTGCACAGGCGATGGGCATGACCTATGGCCAGACCATGCGTCTGATCATCCTGCCTCAGGCGTTCCGCAAGATGACGCCGTTGCTGCTGCAACAGTCGATCATCCTGTTCCAGGACACCTCGCTGGTTTACACCGTGGGTCTGGTGGACTTCCTCAACTCCGCCCGCTCCAGCGGCGACATCATTGGCCGTTCCAACGAGTTCCTGATCTTCGCCGGTGTCGTCTACTTCATCATCAGCTTTTCCGCCTCGCTGCTGGTCAAGCGTCTGCAAAAAAGGTTCGCCGTATGATCTCTATCAAGAACATCAACAAGTGGTATGGGGACTTCCAGGTACTGACGGATTGCAGCACCGAGGTCAAAAAAGGCGAAGTGATCGTGGTCTGCGGCCCGTCCGGTTCGGGTAAATCGACCCTAATCAAATGCGTCAACGCGCTGGAGCCGTTCCAGAAAGGCGACGTCGTGGTTGACGGTACGTCGATTGCCGATCCGAAGACCAACCTGCCGAAACTGCGTTCGCGCGTCGGCATGGTGTTCCAGCATTTCGAACTGTTTCCGCACCTGACCATCACCGAAAACCTGACCATCGCGCAGATCAAGGTGTTGGGCCGCAGCAAGGAAGAGGCGACCAAAAAAGGTCTGCAGCTGCTCGAGCGCGTGGGTTTGTCGGCGCACGCGCACAAGCATCCGGGGCAACTGTCCGGTGGTCAGCAACAGCGTGTGGCAATTGCCCGCGCGCTGGCGATGGATCCGATCGTCATGCTGTTCGACGAACCTACTTCGGCGCTCGACCCGGAGATGGTTAACGAAGTGCTCGACGTGATGGTGCAACTGGCCCACGAAGGCATGACTATGATGTGCGTAACCCACGAAATGGGTTTTGCGCGCAAAGTGGCCGATCGCGTGATTTTCATGGATGCCGGCAAGATCATCGAAGACTGCCCGAAAGAGGAGTTCTTCGGCGACATCAAAGCCCGCTCCGAACGCGCGCAGCACTTCCTCGAGAAAATCCTGCAGCACTAAAAGCAACACACCCGCACCCTGTCTGTGGGGTGCGGGCTGCCTGACAATGAGATCCCCTGTGGCGAGGGGATTTATCCCCGTCCGGCTGCGCAGCAGTCGTAAAACCTGTGCATGCGGTCTTTCAGTTAAACCGCATTGATGGTTTTGGGGCTGCTGCGCAACCCAACGGGGATAAATCCCCTCGCCACAGAGTCCACCTCCAAACCAGCGGTGATTCACAAACAAGTGTTGTGGTTGACCCAAGGCATCTGTGATGAAATGCGACCCCAATCTCTATCGCGCCGCGCCGCCATCACTTGCCGTGAAGCCCCGTCTGATTCGTCATTTGTTCCTGCCGCCGCTGATCATCATTTTGATGATCGGGTTGGGTTTCGCCGGGTTCTGGGTCAGTGAGCATTTTGGCATTCGCAACCTCAGCGAAAACGGCCAGCGCCAGCTCGAACTGAACGCCCGCGCGGTCGAAAGCGAGATCAGCAAATACACCTACCTGCCCAGCCTGCTGGAACTCGAAACCAGTGTGTCGCGGCTGTTGGCCGACCCGACCCCGGAACACCGGCAAACGGTCAACGCTTACCTTGAAGGCCTGAACCGACGCAGTCGCAGTCGGGCCATCTACGTCATGGACACCACCGGCCGCGTCATGGCCACCAGCAACTGGCGCGATGTCGACAGTTATCTCGGTGAAGACCTGTCCTTCCGTGCCTATTTCCAGAAAGCCGTGCGCGGTGAACCCGGGCGTTTCTACGGCATCGGCAGCACCAACGGCGAACCCGGTTACTACCTCGCCCACGGCCTCGAAGAGCACGGCAAGATCATCGGCGTCGCCGTGGTCAAAGTGCGTCTGGAAGCCATGGAAGAACGCTGGCAGCGCGCGCGTCTGGAGGCGTTTGTCAGCGACGAAAACGGCATCATCATTCTCTCCAGCGATCCGGCACGCCGGCTCAAATCAGTGATTCCGCTGAGCGAGGAAACCAAAGAAAAACTCGCCCGCAGCCTGCAGTACTACTGGTTCCCACTCAACGAACTGCAACCGCTGGCCCGCGAGACATTGGCCGAAGGCGTGGAAAAACTCACCTTCCCGGCCAACAGCGAAGTGCAGTCAGGCGAGGACGACATCAGCTACCTGGCGCAGACCCGGCCTCTGAGCGATACGCCATGGAATTTCACCCTGCTCACGCCGTTGCAGGACTTGCGCCGCGAGGCGATCAACCAAGGCATTCTCGTTGCGGTAGCTTTCGCCTTGGTAGCGTTCCTGCTGATCGCCTGGAACGAACGGCGCAAGGTCATCGCCACCCGCCTCGCCGCCCGCGAAGCCTTGCAGGAAGCCAACAATCAACTGGAGCGTCGGATTACCGAACGCACCACCGACCTGCGCGCCAGCAACGAGCGCTTGAAGAGTCAGATCCGCGAACGCCGTCAAGCCGAGGAGACCTTGCGCCGCGCGCAGGATGAATTGGTGCAGGCCGGCAAACTCGCGGCCATCGGCCAGATGTCGACCAGCATTGCCCACGAATTGAATCAGCCACTGGCCGCGATGCGCACGCTCTCGGGCAACACCGTACGTTTTCTGGAACGCGGTCAGCTCGACGTCGCCAGCACCAACCTCAAGACCATCAACGACCTGATCGACCGCATGGGCCGAATCACCGCGAGCCTGCGCTCGTTCGCCCGTCGGGGTGACAATCAGGGTCAGGCCAGTCTCGGCAAAGCCGTGGACGCCGCACTGCAATTGCTCGGCGCGCGTGTTGAGCATGCGGCGCTGCAAATCCATCGGCAGTTCATCGACGTGCAAGTGCAGATCGACCAGACTCGCCTCGAACAGATTCTGGTCAATCTGGTCGGCAACGCCCTCGATGCGATGCAGGCGCAACCGCAGCCCGAACTGTGGCTGGAGGGCGAAGAATTCAACGGCAAATATCGCCTGCGCGTGCGCGACAACGGTCACGGCATCGACGCCGAGGCGCGCAAGCATCTGTTCGAACCGTTCTTCACCACCAAACCCGGCGAACAAGGCCTGGGTCTGGGCCTGACGCTTTCCGCCAGCCTCGCCGCTGCCACCGGCGGTCATCTGGGTGTCGAACACCCGGGCGGCGGCGGAACCACTTTCGTCCTCAGTTTACCGTTGGTAAGCCCTACTCCCGCCGAGCCAATATGAACCAAGAACTCAGTGTGCTGATCGTCGAAGACGACCCCCATGTGCTGCTCGGCTGCCAACAAGCGCTGACGCTGGAAGACATTCCCTGCGTCGGCGTCGGCAGTGCCGAAGAAGCGCTGGAGCGGGTCGGAGACAATTTTGCCGGCATCGTCATCAGCGACATTCGCCTGCCGGGCATCGATGGCCTCGAACTGCTCACGCGCCTCAAGACCCGCGACCGCAGCCTGCCGGTGGTGTTGATCACCGGGCATGGCGACATTTCCATGGCCGTTGGCGCGATGCAGAAAGGCGCCTACGATTTCATGGAAAAACCGTTCTCGCCGGAACGTCTGGTCGATGTTGCGCGACGTGCGCTGGAACAACGCAGCCTCGCTCGTGAAGTGTCGTCGCTGCGTCGGCAACTGGCCGAACGTGATTCCCTCGAAGGACGCATCATCGGTCGCTCGCCGGCCATGCAGAACCTGCGCGAACTGATCGCCAACGTCGCCGACACCTCGGCCAACGTGCTGATCGAAGGCGAGACCGGCACCGGCAAAGAACTGGTCGCCCGTTGCCTGCACGATTTCAGTCGGCGCCACAGCAAACAGTTCGTCGCGCTGAACTGCGGCGGTCTGCCGGAAAACCTCTTCGAAAGTGAGATCTTTGGTCACGAAGCCAACGCCTTCACCGGTGCCGGCAAACGGCGCATCGGCAAAATCGAACACGCCGACGGCGGCACGCTGTTCCTCGATGAAGTGGAAAGCATGCCGCTGCCGTTGCAGATCAAACTGCTGCGCGTGTTGCAGGAACGCACCCTAGAACGCCTCGGCTCGAACCAGAGCGTGGCGGTGGATTGCAGGGTGATCGCAGCGACCAAATCCGACCTCGACGAGTCGAGCAAGGCTGGCGAATTCCGCAGCGATTTGTACTACCGCCTCAACGTGGTGACGCTGGAATTGCCGCCCCTGCGCGAGCGCCGCGAAGACATTCTGCAACTTTTCGAACACTTCACTCAGCAATCGGCCCTGCGCTTCGACCGCGCGTTGCCGGAGCTGGACAACCAGACCTTGTCGAACCTGATGAGCCACGACTGGCCGGGCAACGTGCGTGAATTGCGTAACGTTG
Source organism: Pseudomonas sp. 18058 (assembly GCF_902706155.1). Lineage (NCBI taxonomy): Bacteria > Pseudomonadati > Pseudomonadota > Gammaproteobacteria > Pseudomonadales > Pseudomonadaceae > Pseudomonas > Pseudomonas sp. 18058. The sequence continues at coordinate 27,665 of NZ_CACSJY010000051.1, read as the reverse complement.
CTGAGCGCTTTGCTCTCGGCCTGCCGGCGTTCAAAAAGTCCGGTGCCAACAGCGGCGGACAAGGCCTGGGCTTTGCCGAAGCGGTGGAAGCCTTCGAACGCAATCTGCTCAGCGATGCATTGCAGCGCAGCGGCGGTAACCTGACTCAGGCGAGTCTTGAGCTGGGCATGGCCAAGACCACACTGTTCGACAAAGTAAAAAAATACGGCCTGAGCCATTAAGCGAGAACGACGTGGATCTGTTTTTCAAAGCGCTGTTGGGCGCAGCGGTGGTGCTGATCATCGCGGCGCTGTCGAAGACCAAAAATTACTACATCGCCGGATTGGTGCCGCTGTTTCCGACGTTTGCGCTGATTGCGCATTACATCGTTGGCAAGGGGCGCTCGATTGAGGATTTGAAGACGACGATCGTGTTCGGGATGTGGTCGATCATTCCGTACTTCGTCTATCTGGCGACGTTGTATGTGATGGTGGACCGGATGCGGCTGGAGGCGTCGTTGGCGGTGGCGGCGGTGGCTTGGTTGATGGCGGCTACGGTGTTGGTGACGGTTTGGGTGCGCCTGCACAGTTAAGGTCAAAAGCGACCCTCACCCCAGCCCTCTCCCGGAGGGAGAGGGGGCAGACCGCGGTGTCGTTCAAGTTACATCGACCTGAAAAACCGAGTCGATTATGGATTCAGCGAAGCACGCTCAGGTCGGCGAATCACTTCAGCATCCCCCAATCAGTCCCCTCTCCCTCGGGGAGAGGGTTAGGGTGAGGGGCTTTTTGGCTCCTGCCCCATATCAGCTAACCGTCCCACCCTTCGACTCGGCCATGATCTGCCGAATGGCCCCGACAAATGTTTCTACCGGCTGCCCACCCGTCACCGCGTACTGGCCGTTAAACACCACCGTCGGCACCGAACTCACTCCCCGCTGCAGCCATACCTGCTCTTCTTCGCGCACCTCATCGGCAAACTCGTCCGACGCCAGAATCGCCTCGGCCCGCTGGCGATCCAGCCCGACACTCTCAGCAATCCGCACCAGTTGCCCGTGATCGGAAGGATTGCCGCCATCGCTGAAATACGCCTTGAACAACGCTTCCTTCAACGGCAACTGCAAACCCTCAAGCTCCGCCCAATGCAGCAAACGGTGCGCATCGAAGGTGTTGTAAATGCGGCTGTTGGAATCGGTGCGAAAAGCAAACCCCAGTTCTGCACCACGAGCGCGGATCGCGTCGCGATTCTTCTGCGATTGCTCCGGCGTCGAGCCGTACTTTTCTTGAATGTGCTCGGCGATGTTCTGCCCGTCAGCGCCCATTTTCGGGTTCAGCTCGAACGGCTGGAAGCGGATCTCGGCCTGCACTTCGTTGCGCAGGATTTCCAGCGCTTCCAGCAAGCCATACAAACCAACGACGCACCACGGGCAGGACACGTCGCTGACAAAATCGATTTTCAGAGCGGAATTCATCAAACACCTCGCAGGGGAAATCGTGCGGGAAAGTTTGCACGATACACCCTGATCACCTTGCACCTGTAGGAGCTGCCGAAGGCTGCGATCTTTTGACGTTGTCCTTAAGATCAAAAGATCGCAGCCTTCGGCAGCTCCTACAGGGGAACGCATTCCAAATGTGGGAGCGGGCTTGCTCGCGAAGAGACCCTGGCCAACACCACAAATCTGATGGTTACAGCAGATTCCCCCCCACCACCGGCTCAATCTGCGCCCAATGCGAAGTGTCTTCCCGGTGCGCCTGCAAATACGGCAACACCGCCGCCAACAACGGTTCCTTGAACGCATCTTGGAACCGATGCGCCAACCCCGGAATCAGCTTCAACTGACTCCCGCGAATATGCGCCGCCAGGTGCACGCCATGCATCACCGGCAACAACGGATCGGCCGTGCCATGCACCACCAGCGTCGGTACGCGCAGCTGGTTGAGCAACGCAACACGGCTAGGCTCGGCGAGGATCGCCATGATCTGCCGCTTCACACCCTCGGGATTAAACGCGCGGTCATAGGAAGCCGCTGCCTGTTGCAGCAAAACCTGCCGATCATCGGTCACCGCCGGGCTACCCAGCGCCGCCAGCAAATCCGCCTGCTGCTCCAGCGCCACCTGACGATTCGGTGCGCCACGTCGCGACAACAACTGCACCAGCGCTGCACTCGGCGCCGGCAAGCCTTCCGCGCCAGAAGTGGTCATGATCAACGTCAGGCTCTCGACCCGCTGCGGCGCCATCGCCGCCATGTGCTGAGCAATCATGCCGCCCATGCTCGCGCCCAAGACGTGGAATTGCTCAACATGCAGGGCGTCCATCAGGCCTAACGCGTCGTCAGCCATATCGGTCAGGCTGTACGGCGCCGACACCGGCAGACCGAGTTTGTAGCGCAGCACTTCGAAGGTCAGATTGGCCTCTTCCGGCGCCTGTCGCCAGGTCGACAATCCCACGTCGCGGTTGTCGTAGCGGATCACCCGAAATCCCTGCTGACACAGCGCCACCACCACCTCATCCGGCCAGTGGATCAACTGCCCGCCCAGGCCCATCACCAGCAACAACGCCGGATCCGACGCGCGACCAATGCTCTGATAAGCAATGCTGACTTGTTGCAAATCGACGTGCTCGGTCGGCACGTTGACATCGCAACGCGCGGCCGCCATCGACGGCGCACCGAACAAAAGCGCGGCCAAGATGGCCGCGACTGATAAAAACAACTTGTGCATGAAAAACACCGAAACGCAGAACCCCAGTAGAGCGCGAGTCTGATGAAGTTTGTTCAAGCGCGCTGCCACAGTTGCGTGACAGTTTGATGAAGAGTGCCGAGCGGTCATTGCGCCTCTCGATCAGACGCGGTCGACAGCCCCGCCAACATGAGACAAACTCACCACCATCGCTGAATCAGCAAATTTTGTTCATGGAGCCATCGGTGCTTGAGATCCGCCACTTGAAAACCCTGCATGCCCTGCGCGAGGCCGACAGCCTTGTCGACGCGGCTGATCGCCTGCATCTGACGCAGTCGGCGCTGTCCCACCAGTTCAAGGAACTGGAAGAGCGTATGGGCATGCAATTGTTTGTGCGCAAGACCAAACCAGTGCGTTTCACCAGCGCCGGTTTGCGCCTGCTGCAACTGGCCGATGCGACCCTGCCGCTGCTGCGTGCCGCCGAGCGTGACATCAGCCGCTTGGCCGGTGGCACCGCCGGGCGTTTGCATATGGCGATCGAATGCCACAGCTGCTTTCAGTGGCTGATGCCGACCATCGACCAGTTCCGCGATGCCTGGCCGGAAGTCGAACTCGATCTGGCGTCGGGTTTCTCCTTTGCACCGCTGCCGGCGCTGGCGCGCGGTGATCTGGATCTGGTGGTGACATCCGATCCGCTGGAAATCGCCGGTATCACTTATGTACCGCTGTTCACTTATGAAGCGATGCTGGCGGTGGCCAATCAGCATGCGCTGGCGAGCAAACCGTACATCGTGCCTGAGGATCTGCTCACGGAAACGTTGATCACTTATCCGGTAGAGCGTGATCGGCTGGACATCTTCACGCGCTTCCTAGAACCGGCGGATATTGAGCCGGCGCAGGTACGGACTTCAGAACTGACGGTAATGATGATGCAACTGGTCGCCAGTGGCCGTGGCGTGTGCGGCATGCCGCATTGGGCGCTGCACGAATACAGCTCGCGCGGTTACGTGAAGGCCAAGCGGCTGGGCGAGAAAGGCCTGTTCGCCACGCTGTACGCGGCGATCCGTGCGGACATGCTGGATGCGCCGTACATGCGCGATTTCTTGCTGACGGCGAAGGACACTTCGTTCTCGACATTGGATGGGGTTAGCGCAGTTCGCTAAAACCCAAATCAAAAGATCGCAGCCTTCGGCAGCTCCTACACAAAACCCTGTAGGAGCTGCCGAAGGCTGCGATCTTTTGATCTTTATGCCTGAGGCAGTTCACGCCACATATGGATCTTGTCGAAGTAGTCTCCTCCAACCCGCACCGCCAATGGCTCCAGGCCAAACTGGATAAAGCCGCAACGCTCATAGAGTTTGAACGCCGCGTCATTGCCAGCAGTGACGGTCAATTGAACGACCTTCAACGCCGGATGATTCTGCGCTTCAGCCAACGCCGCCTGCACCAGTTCATAGCCCAAACCGTGCTGTCGAAAATCCGCCGACACATACATCCCGAACAACGTGGCTTTATGCCGAGCCTTCTCCCGAGGTTCAAACGCCAGCCCGACAATCCCGGCCAGCGTGCCACCCTCGAATGCCCCCAGCACCACATCGAGCTTGCTGGTCAGCCGCCCTTCCCACCAGCTCAACGGCATCACCGCGCGCTCACGCACGCTGGAGGTAAACGCCTGCGGATGGCGATCGTAAGCCTCCAGCATCAACTCCCGAAAAGCCAGGGCATGACTGGCATCCAGCCGTTCGATCCACATGCTCAAGCCGCCCTTCGTTGCTCAAGCATCAATCGCACGGCCAACCCGGCCAACACAAAACCCATGAAATAACGCTGCATCGCCAGCCACGTCGGATTGCGCACGAACCACGACGCAATTCCTGCCGCGAACAATGCGATCAGCAGATTGACGGTGAAACTCACGCTGATCTGCGTCAGCCCGAGGATGAGGCTTTGGGTGAACACCGAGCCGTGCTCAGGCGTGATGAACTGCGGAAACACCGAGAGGTAAAAAACCGCAATCTTCGGGTTCAGCGCACTGGTGAGAAAACCCATGGTGATCAGTTTGCGCGACGAATCTGGTGGCAATTGCTGTGCCTCAAACGGCGAACGCGCACCGGGTTTCACCGCTTGCCACGCCAGCCACAGCAGGTACAACGCACCCGCCCACTTCAACACTTCATAAGCCATCGGCACCGCGAGGAACACTGCGGTCAAGCCGGCGGCTGCCGCAAACATATGCACAAAGAACCCCGCGACCACGCCCAGCAACGACGTCACCCCGGCCTTGCGCCCCTGACAGATCGAACGCGAGATCAGGTAGATCATGTTCGGCCCCGGCGTCAGTACCATCAGTAACGCGGCGGCGGCGAATATCAGCAGGTCTTGAAGCGGGATCATGGCAAAGTCCTTTGCGTGGATGATCAGGCGATGGCGGTCAGCGAGGCTCGATAAAACGGCAGGATCACATCGCGTGTCAATGGCGCCAAAACGACATCGCCGTCAGTGGCCGGGTCGATCCAGATCACTTCTTCGATTTCCGCTGCCGGGGAAACGTCGGCGTTGATTGTCAGCTGAAAGATATCGGCCTGTACGACACATCCCGGTTCGTTGGCAGCAGGTGCAGAAAACTGACCCAGGAAAGTCGCTTGCGCCGGATCGATTTGCAGATCCAGTTCTTCTTCCAGCTCACGGGCCAGGGCATGCACCGGCAATTCATGCGCTTCGATCTTGCCGCCCGGTTGCATGAACGCCGTGGTGCCGCGTTTGCGTACCAATAGAGTTTGGCCATTCGCGTTAAGCAGCAGAGCGGCGGCGATGCGGATGATGGAAGTGGTAGCACCGGAAAGCGTCGACATAAAAACGATCCTTGTTTCGAAAAACGCAAAGGATCCCACGCAAACCCGCCTTACGCCATAGACCCCTGTAGGAGCTGCCGAAGGCTGCGATCTTTTGATCTTGATCCTGGAAAAACCAAGATCAAAAGATCGCAGCCTTCGGCAGCTCCTACAGGGGATTTGTGGTGGCCCGGGATTTGTGTCCGGCCATCGAGTGGGCCAGTATGCGCAGCAGCATCCGGCCGGGCATTCAAGGTAAACCGATGACACTTTCCTTCGACGACATCACCTGGCACCGCGCCGTAGGGCAATTGATCGAGGCGCTGGACAAGCCGAATTTCTGGGCGCAACTGGTGCGTTTGCTCGATCAGTACATGCCGTTCGATAGCTGGGTGGCGCTGCTGTTCAGTTCAGACCAACACCCGCAAGTGTTCGCCGCCAGCCCCGGCGTGGAAGGTTTCCCGGACGCCCTGTTCGAAGATTACCTGCGCGGCGTGTACCTGCTCGACCCGTTCTATATCGCCAGTCGCGAGCAATCGCGCTCGGGGTTGTATCGTCTGTGGGAAGTCGCGCCCGAGCATTTTGAGCAGACCGAGTATTACCAGCGATACTTTCGTCTGAATGTCGTCGCCGACGAAATCCAGTTCAATTGTCAGCTCGAAGGTGATCGCACGTTGTGTCTGTCGCTGGGCAGCAAACAGCGTTTCAGCAGCGAGCAGATTGCCTTGTTGTCACTGATCCAGCCGTGGGTGCTCGCGCTGTTGCGCCAGCGTCTGCCCTATGAAACCAACGAAACCGGCGCGCCTGCCTCTGCCGATTGGCGGGTGCAACTGGAAACTTCGGTGCAACAAATCAAGGGCGCGCAACTGACCGCCCGCGAACTGGATGTCGGGCGTTTGATGCTCAGCGGTTGCTCCAGTAAAGAAATCGCCCGTAAGCTGGAAATCTCCGTAGAAACCGTGAAAGTCCATAAGAAACACATGTACAGCAAGCTGGGGATCAAATCCCAGTCCGAGCTGTTTTCGATTTTTCTTCAGGCACAAAACGCCTGAAAAGATCGCAGCCTGCGGCAGCTCCTACAGTGGGCAAGCCATGCACTGACTTGTAGGAGCTGCCGCAGGCTGCGATCTTTTGAACCTGAGTCCGAACCAAGGAAACCGTATGAGCCTGTCACTCCTGAGCCGCTACGCCTTCTTTGCCGTCTGCGTGATTTTCACCCTCGCCAGCCTGCCTTTTCTCGACCACGACTGGCTGTGGCCGATCACCGCCGTCACCGGCGTCCTCAGCCTGATCGGTGTGTTCGACCTGCTGCAGACCCCGCACGCCGTGCGCCGCAACTACCCGATCCTCGGCAATATCCGCTATCTGGTTGAAGGCATCCGCCCGGAAATCCGCCAATACTTGCTGGAATCCGACAGCGACGCCCTGCCCTTCTCCCGCGCCCAGCGTTCGCTGGTTTACTCGCGAGCGAAAAACGAAACTGCCGACAAACCGTTCGGCACGCTGATCGATGTATATCAGTCCGGCTTCGAATTCATCGGCCACTCGATGCGTCCGGCGCCGTTGAGCGATCCGAACAGTTTCCGCGTTACCGTCGGCGGCCCGCAGTGCTCGCAGCCGTACTCGGCTTCGGTATTCAACATCTCGGCGATGAGCTTCGGCTCGCTCAGCACCAACGCCATTCGTGCGTTGAACCAAGGCGCAAAACTCGGCAACTTCGCCCACGACACCGGCGAAGGCAGCATCAGCCCGTATCACCGGGAAAACGGCGGCGACCTGACCTGGGAACTGGGCAGCGGCTACTTCGGCTGCCGCACCAGCGACGGCCGGTTCGACCCGGAACGCTTCGCCACCCAAGCGCAAAACCCGCAAGTACGGATGATCGAAATCAAGATGAGCCAAGGCGCCAAACCCGGCCACGGCGGCATCCTGCCGAAACACAAAGTCACCAAAGAAATCGCTGAAACCCGTGGGATCATGATGGGCGAAGACTGCGTATCGCCATCGCGTCACAGCGCGTTTTCCACGCCGATCGAAATGATGCATTTCATCCAGCAACTGCGCGAACTGTCGGGCGGCAAACCGGTGGGCTTCAAGTTCTGCCTCGGCCATCCTTGGGAGTTCATGGGCATCGCCAAAGCCATGCTGGAAACCGGCATCCTCCCCGACTTCATCGTCGTCGACGGTAAAGAAGGTGGCACCGGCGCGGCGCCCGTGGAATTCACCGACCACATCGGCGTGCCGATGCGCGAAGGTCTGCTGTTTGTGCACAACACCCTGGTCGGCCTCAACCTGCGCGACAAAATCAAACTCGGCGCCAGCGGCAAGATCGTCAGCGCTTTCGACATCGCCAGCGTGCTGGCCATCGGCGCCGACTGGGCCAACTCGGCGCGCGGCTTTATGTTCGCCATCGGCTGCATTCAGTCGCAAAGTTGCCACACCAATAAATGCCCGACCGGCGTCGCCACACAGGACGCTTTGCGCCAACGTGCGCTGGTGGTTCCGGACAAAGCGCAGCGGGTGTTCAACTTCCATCGCAGCACGCTGAAAGCGCTGGCGGAAATGCTCGCGGCGGCGGGGCTTGAGCATCCGTCGCAACTGTCGGCCAAGCATCTGGTGCGACGCATGTCGGCAACCGAAATCAAACTGTTTTCCGAGCTGCACGTGTTCTTGAAACCCGGTGAATTGCTCACGGGCGAAGTGAGCGGCGCATTCTATTCGCGGATGTGGCAGATGGCGCGGGCGGACAGTTTTGAGCCGAATGAAATCGCGGCGGCATAACGTTGAATGCGCCAGTCTTAACCACAGGCTGGCGCCTCAAATTTCATATTCGCGAAACAATACAAAGCGGAAAAAGCAGTACCCGAGCAATAAATTCAGCACGGTAAAGGACGCCACTGTGATCAGCCCGTGCAGCGCGTGAGCATCGCCAATCAAGCCGATGCCCACACTCACGCCAGCCATCACACAGATGAACAGCAGATAGCTGAGCAGTGACGTTCCCGTCTCGAAGGTGTAAAGCATGTTCACGTAAAGCGTGAACGCCGCCGCCACGCAAAACGCAGCGAAGTTACTGGCCGCCTGGGACAAGCCACCGGCACTGCACGTGACGAAAAATACCTGCCAGTGGATCAACGCATCGGCCAGGCCGATGACCATCAATGCAGAGAGTCCTTTCATAACCGCTCCTCGCCACCCAGGATTGGACAGAGGCTCACGCTAAGCCCGCTCCCCTCTTTGGTCTACTGTCAGAAATTACAGTTAGAGGATCCTTTCCGACGAGCGGTGCGGCGCTCGTTTATAGAACGCAAAAGATCGCAGCCTCCGGCAGCTCCTACAGGAAACACGTTCCAAGGTAGGAGCTGCCGAAGGCTGCGATCTTTTGTTTAGAGGCTATGAATCAGGAAGCCGAACGCGCCGCACCTTGTGTGACTTGCGTCGGTTGCAGCTTGAACACGTAGAACAACACGGTCAGCAGCACCAGGAACGCAGGCCCTACATACAGCGCCACGCGGGTGTCCGGGAAGTACGCCATCAGGCCGACCACCAGCACCAGAAACGCCAGGGCAAAATACGAGCTGACCGGGTACAGCCACATCTTGTACTTGAGGCCGGCACGTTCGCTGGCGCTCAGGCCTTTGCGGAATTTCAGTTGCGCCAGCAGGATCATCACCCAGGTCCAGATCGCGCCGAAGGTCGCAATCGAGGTCACCCAGACGAAGACTTTTTCCGGCACCAGATAGTTGAGCATTACGCCCAGGAGCAACACCGCAATCGACAGCAGCAATGCACGACGCGGCACACCGTTGTTCGACGTCTTGGCGAAACCGGCCGGGGCCTGACCGTTCTGCGCCAGGCTGTAGAGCATGCGTCCGGTGCTGAAGATGCCGCCGTTGCACGACGACAGCGCCGCGGTGATCACCACGAAGTTAATGATGCCGGCAGCGGTTTTGATGCCCAGACGTTCAAACGTCATCACAAACGGGCTGCCCTGGGTGCCGATTTCATTCCACGGGTAGATCGACAGAATCACGAACAACGCGCCCACATAGAACAACAGAATCCGCCAGAACACCGAGCCGATCGCGTCGGGAATGGTCTTCTGCGGGTTCTTCGCTTCACCGGCAGTCAGGCCGATCATCTCGACACCGAGGTAGGCGAACATGACCATTTGCAGGGACATCAACACGCCGGTCACGCCGTTAGGCATGAAGCCGCCGTGGGCCCACAGATTGGAAATGCCCAGCGCCACGCCGTCATTGCCGAAACCGAAAGCGATGATGCCGACGCCGCCGATGACCATGGCAATGATGGTGACGATCTTGATCAGCGCGAACCAGAATTCGAATTCACCGAAGGCTTTAACCGCGATCAGGTTGATCGAGCCCATGCTGATCAACGCCGCGAGGGCCCAGATCCAGCGCGGCACATCGGGGAACCAGATGCCCATGTACACGGCCACCGCGGTGATCTCCGCGACGCAGGTCACCAACCACAGGAACCAGTAATTCCAGCCAGTAAGGAAGCCGGCCAATGGGCCGAGGTAGTCTTGCGCATAGCGGCTGAACGAGCCGGCGACCGGGTTGTGTACGGCCATTTCGCCGAGGGCACGCATGATCACCAGGATCGCCAGGCCGCCAAGAATGTAGGAAATCATGATCGCCGGGCCGGCCATTTCGATGGCCTTGGCCGAACCTAAAAACAGACCGACGCCGATACAGGCACCGAGCGCCATCAGGCGAATGTGCCGTTCGCCGAGTTCGCGTTTGAGCGGACCGCCCTGAGCGGTTTCGCCGTGAGGCAGGTGATTGCCGACTGGCATGGGGTACAACCTCGTCTTGTTATTGGATATGACCACCGAGTGTCGCAACGTCGGCCGGTAAGCCTTGGCTGCCGTGAAACCGCGTCGGCCTCGTGGGCAAACGCGTCTTGTAGGACAAAACCTGCAAGATCAGCGGGGCGTGCAGTATAAAAAGCCTTGGGCAGGGCTTTTCACTCTATAAACCACAACATTCAGCGACAACTCTCGGCAAAAGCCCGGTTTGCGGAGAGGCATTCCCTGCTACACGTAGGAATATTCGCCGCCGAAAAAGGCGCCGAGTATTGCACAGCATTGGTGCATCGTCATGCCCCTGCCTAGGTGCAATTGCTCTTGCGAAGGCTCTAGCGCAGAACTGCTGGAGGGCTCCGCTCTACTTGTGGCGAGGGAGCTTGCTCCCGCTCGGCTGCGCAGCAGTCGTAAAACCTGCCACCCCGATCATTCAGGCAATCCGGGATTACTGCGTTTGGGCCTGCTGCGCAGTCCAGCGGGAGCAAGCTCCCTCGCCACAGGGTTTGCTGTGTTCAGGTGTTGCTGCGTGAAATGGGGAAACGTCCGACAGCCTTCCCAGCTTCATGTAGGAAGGTGAGCAACTAGCTTGAAAGGAGATCAATCAAACAGGACGCAATGGAATGCGCAAACAGTTGAACTCGCATCGACTCCGCCACGGGCGTTGCTCTGAATCGGGGCGTGCTTACCTGATTACCGCAGTGGTACATGGACGGGCAAAGATCTTCAGTGATTGGCAGATCGGACGCCTATTGGTAAGGGAGCTTCAGCAAACTCATGAGAAAGGCTGGGTCAACTCGATCGCCTGGGTAGTGATGCCGGATCATATTCATTGGCTGGTTCAACTCGAAGGCTGCGGTATGGAACAGCTGATGCAAGTCATCAAATCCCGCAGCACGCTCACCATAAATCGCAAATTGAACCGGCAAGGCGCATTCTGGCAAACCGGCTATCACGACCGCGCTATCCGCGATGGTGAGGATTTGCGTCCCTTCGCCCGCTACATTGTCGCCAATCCTTTGCGGGCCGGTTTGGTAAAGAAAATCGGTGACTACCCTCTCTGGGATGCCTGCTGGCTATGACTTGCACTACACCACAGATAATTTGTCAGACCATTGAACAGGCTCTAGCAACAAGATCCGCAATGTTTCCAGATTTGTTCAGCACTTTCCCCCACCCCAACCCGTCACAATTTTTTCACCACTGCCAACCACCGTCTAAGCTTCAAACAAGTCCGATCAATCTGCGTGAATGGATCAATCGACTATGGGCGCTTTGTGGCAAACCGATTCGAGTAAATCTGTGGTTCCGACTGAGAGTGTGGATCAAGCGCCTGTCCCCGAAAAACCACGCCGTCCCCGGCATGGCTGGAAGGCTTTCTGGTTATTACTGCTGATTATTGCAATCGTGGTGGGAATGGCTGCGGCCAAGGAAATGCGCACATCGCGTTTCCAGTCGAGTGAGTTGAGCAAACTCGCCGCCTCGCTGACCTACAAACTGGAACCGGGCCCCAGTGAAGCGATTCACTACCCCGGCAACGGCCCTTTCGATTTGCGCCTGGGTTACAGCGCCCTCGATGAATTCCTGCCGCGTCTGCTCAAGCGCAATTACGTGATCACCGAGCAGACCCGCTTCTCCCCCGCCCTGCTCAGCTACACCGGCAAGGGCCTGTTCGTGCCCTATTCGGAAAAGATTCAGGCCGGCCTGACCATCACCGATTGCCGCGCTGCGCCGCTGTACAAATACAACTATCCGCAGCAGCTCTACTCGAACTTCGCGGCGATCCCGCCGGTGGTGGTCAGCAGTCTGTTGTTTATTGAAAACCGCTTTCTGCTCGACCCTAAACAACCCCGTGCCAACCCGGCGGTGGACTGGCCGCGCTTCGGCATGGCGGCGTGGTCGCAAGTGGCGAAGTTGCTGCACCTGCCCGGCCAGTCAGCCGGCGGCAGCACCCTGGCCACACAATTGGAAAAATATCGGCACTCGCCGGATGGGCTGACCGTGTCGGGCGCAGAGAAGATCCGTCAGATGATTTCCGCCAGCGTGCGCGCTTATCAGGACGGCCCGGACACCTTGGGCTCGCGGCAGAACATCGTCCGCGATTACCTCAACAGTGTGCCGCTGTCGGCAGTCCCGGGGCACGGTGAAGTGCACGGCATGGCCGAAGGCTTGCGCGTCTGGTACGGCAGCGATTTCAACAAAGCCAACGAACAACTCAACAGCCCGGCCACCGACCCGAAAACCATGGCAGACAAAGGTCTGGCCCTGCGTGAAATGCTCTCGCTGATGATCGCCCAACGCCGTCCTTCGCACTACTTGACCAAGGGCCGCGAAGAACTCGCCGACCTCACCGACAGCCACCTGCGTCTGCTGAAACAGAACGGCGTGATCGACAGCGCACTGGCCGATGCCGCACTCGCCAGCAAGGTCACCTATCGCGACTGGCAGACCCAGCCGACCATTCAGCCAATCGAAACCAACAAAGGTATCAGCGTCGCCCGCAGTCGCTTGGCAAGCATGCTCAACCGTCCGCTGTACGACCTCGATCGTCTCGACCTCTCGGCCACCAGCACCCTGCAAGGCGACCTGCAAATGCAGGCCACCGAGTACCTGAAAAAACTCGCCGACCCGGCCTTCGCCGCCGAAATCGGCCTGATGGGCGAACGTCTGCTGACGCCCACCAGCACCACCCAGGTTCGCTATAGCTTCACCCTGTTCGAGCTGACTCCAGACGGCTCGCGCGTGCGCATCCAGACCGACAGCACCGATCAGCCCTTCGACATCAATGAAGGCAGCAAACTCGAACTCGGCTCCACGGCGAAAATGCGCGTGCTGACCACTTACCTGCAAATCATCTCCGAGCTGCACGACAAATACGCGGGCATGTCTGTACCGGAATTGAAGAAAGTCGACGTGCCGGATCAGGATCGCCTGAGCCGCTGGGTCATCGATTACCTCGTGCAAAACAAGGATCGCGACCTGTCGAAAATGCTCGGCGCCGCGCTCGATCGCAAATACTCGGCGAGCCCCGGGGAGGCGTTTTTTACCGGTGGCGGTCTGCATGTGTTCCATAACTTTCGCAAGGAAGACAATGGCCGCCTGCCGACCCTGCGCGATGCATTGCGCGAGTCGATCAACCTGCCATTCATTCGCCTGATGCGCGATGTGGTGCGCTACGTCACCTACTCCGGCCCGAACAGCAGCGCCGAATTGCTCAAGGACGACCGCGACCCTCGGCGTCAGGAATACCTGGCCAATTTCGCCGACCGCGAAGGCACCGCGTTCCAGCTCAAGTTCTGGAAAAAGTACAAAAACAAGGACACCCAGGCGCGCCTCGAAACCTTCCTCGACAGCATGCGCCCGACTCCGATCCGCATGGCCGCCGTGCACCGTTATCTATTGCCGGACGCCAGTCAGGAAGACTTCAACACTTTCGTGCGCGCGCACCTCAAAGGCGCCAAGCTCAACGAAAAACTCACCGACGATCGCTTGATTCGCCTCTACGATTCCTACGGCCCGGGCAGCTATGATTTGCCCGATCAGGGCTTCATCGCCAAGGTGCACCCGCTGGATCTGTGGATGATGGGTTACCTGCTGCACAACCCGGACGCGACTTTCAGCCAGATCGTCAAAGCCAGCCAGTTCGAGCGTCAGGAAGTCTACAGCTGGCTGTTTAAGAGCAAACACAAAGGCGCGCGCGACAGCCGCATTCGCACCATGCTCGAAATCGAAGCGTTCCTTGAAATTCACCAGCGCTGGCAGAAAGTCGGCTACCCGTTCGACCACTTGGTGCCGTCGCTGGCGACCGCGATCGGCAGTTCCGGCGACCGTCCTGCGGCGCTGGCCGAGTTGATCGGCACCATCCTCAACGACGGCGTGCGCATGCCGACTTTGCGCATCGACAGCCTGCATTTCGCCGCCGGCACGCCGTACGAAACCCTCGTGACCAACGACCCTCACGTCGGTAAACGAGTGATGCCATCCGAAGTCGCCACGGCCATGCGCGAGGCGCTCTCGCAAGTGGTCGACTCCGGCACCGCCAAACGGGTTTCCGGCAGTTTCAAAACCGCCGACGGTACGCCGTTGGTCATGGGCGGCAAGACCGGCACCGGTGATAACCGCATCGAAGCCATCGGCTCGGGTGGGCGGATTCTCAGCTCGAAATCGATCAACCGCACCGCGACCTTCGTATTCTACATCGGCGACCATCATTTCGGCACGCTGACGGCGTTTGTGCCGGGGCGTTCGGCGGAGAATTTCAAGTTCACCTCGGCACTGCCCGTGCAGGTGCTCAAAGGCATGGCGCCGATTCTGTCGCCGTATCTGCAGCCTGACTCCCACACCCGCTGCGAGGTGCCTGTCGTCGCCCAGCGCAATTGAAATATTCGGTAAATCCCGCAAACACTGCGATACACAAACGATAACTATGTATCGCATGCCCCCCTGAGCAGCCGCGCAAACTGACATCCTTTCTACGCCAAAAGGATTTTGCGCATGTCTGATTCCCGTGCTCGGGGTATTCACTTCGAGACCTTGAAAAAGGCCATTCCCCACGTGCTGATCAAGGCCTCGGCAAAACGCCGGGCCGAACTGCGCGAGATCCGGCCGATACTGCCGGTCTGGTTCGCCAAGGCTTCCGCCGATAAGCAAACCCTGCTCAAGCCCGCCATCGAAGCCTTGCACCTGCGACAAAACGAACGGGACGCCCTGTTCGACAAAATCCAGAGCATCGAAACATTTGCCAAAAAACTGCTTGAACCGGAGCTGCACAAACTCGACCCGGGGCTGGATGCCGACGACACCTGGTTACGCCTGTACGCGCCGAAAAGCCTCGGCATTTTCGGCCTCAAAAGCGAGGCGTTGACGGTCAAGACCTTTTCACTGTTGCAAGCAGCTTTGCATAACTTTGAATACGACGAGACCCGGCCGGGCTTCTACGAGCCGAACTCCTGTTTCATCACTCGACCGGACACCAACGGTCATTTCGAACAGATCAATACGCCGGTGAGTGTCGACGTGTTCGCCCGTCTGTGCCGGCGTCTGAATATCGGCGAGCAATACCAGCGCTACCTGAAGGATTTTCTGCGCCCGCCCGGCAACCGTCTCGTCGAAAACCTGCTGCGGCAGATCAACGGCGCTTACTACAAACAATCCCTGCAGACCGCAGCCTCTCTGGCGCTGATCAAAAAGGACATCGGTCAGGCCGAATACAATCAGTTGATGAAAGTCGTCAAGGGTGACAGCGTCGTCATGGACGGCAAAAAACAACTGCGCTTTTGCGGCTTGAGCATCATGGGATTGCGCCTGACCGATTGCGTGTTGTTCATTCCGTGCGAGTTACATCGCTACAGCACCGGGTCGATAATCGCCTGGATCCCCGGTGACCCCGAACATCCGGTCAAACGCTACGCCAGCTTCGAGGCGTTCCAACAGGAACTGACCCGCCAACTGACCGCCCGCGCCAGCAACATCAGCACCGATGCCGGCTCGCCAACGTCGTATCAACTGTTCTTTAGCCGCTTCGTTGCGCAGAAGGACAGGCCGTATTACTTCAGACGCTTTAACGAGACCGTCAGCGATGGCCCGCCACGGACTTTTGTCGAGAAATGGCGCCATCACGAGCTGGTGCAACTGGGCGAACGACTGGTGCTGCACGTAGACATTCCGCCACCGCGCGAATTCGGAGTTCGTCAGGATCCGCTGGAGTCGCCGAACTTCCACATCAGCGACTGCACCTTTACGGGCAAAGGCCCTTGGGAGGACTTCGAACTGTGGCCGGTGTTGCATGAAACCGCCCTCGATCAAATGATCAGCGACGCCAGAGTCCTTGCTGTACCCAACGCCGACGAGGACGCGAAAGCGCGCTCCGAACGCTGGGCCAATTATCTGAATATCGGCTTTATCGCCCTCGGCGCCTTTGCCCTGGTGGTACCCGGGCTGGGCGAATTGATGCTGGTTGTCACGGCCGGGCAGTTGCTCTACGAAACACTCGAAGGTGCGGTGGAGTGGAGTGAGGGTGATCGGCAAGCCGCGTGGATGCATTTCAGCGACGTCATTGAAAATCTCGCGATGGGCGTTGCGCTCGCACCGGTTTTCCACTTCACCGTTTCACCGTTTATTGAGAGTCTGAAAGCGGTTCGGCTGCCAAACGGTAAGACCAGGCTGTGGAAACCGGATCTTGAGCCTTATCGATATAAAGGTGCCGTGCCGCAGGATTTGCCGCATAACGGCCAAGGCTTGTATCAACACAACGGCAAAAACCTGCTGCGCCTGGACGAACATCATTACGAATTGTCCCGACAAGCGACGACCGGTGCGCTGACTGTGCGTCATCCCACGCGGCCGGACGGCTTTGAAGTATCAGTCAGAGATAACGGTGCCGGTAGTTATGTACTCGACGGCGAAGAACCAAGGCACTGGGATGACGCGACTCTGATGCGCCGAATCGGGCACACGGTTCAATCCTTCAGTGACCCGCAAGAGCTGGAACTGATCCGGCAAACCAGCGGCACCTCGCCTGGCGTTTTGCGTCGCATGTATCGCGACAATGCAGGACTGCCGCCCCTGCTCGCGGACACCGTGCAACGCTTCAAAATCGAACGCGATGTGCGCGGATTTGTTGAACAGGTCACCAGTACCGATCCGTCGCTGCAGGCCTTGGCACGTCGCGACCCGGCCAGTCAGTTGCAGATCATCGAAGCGCAAGGGCTATGGCCCGCCGGTGTGCCATTGCGGGTCAACGACAGTCGTGGCCTCACGCTGTGGGAATCGTCAGCGGCGAAAACCGTTCAAGGAAGAAAACTGGTCGTTCAGTTGAGCGACCAGCAAATCGCCAACGGTGAAGGATTGAGCATTGTCATGGACACGCTGAACCACCACGGCGCGCCGGTGGCGGTCGACAGTGAAGCAATCTTGCAAGCACGCATCGCCCGCGCTGCCAGATCTTCACGCAAGGCACTGTTCGATCAGCGTTACCAGCATGAGCGAAGCCCCGCCAGCCCGGCCAGACAACAACTCGAACAGTCATTTTCGCAACTGCCGGCGACAGTGGCCGAGACCTTGCTCGGCCATGCAACTCCCGCTGAGCTGGACTTGATGGATCAACATCAACACCTGCCGTTGCGCCTGAAACACCTCGCCCGTGAACTGCAATTTGAAACCGCTACCCGCCATGCCTGGCAAGGCTTTCATCACGATTGGCTGGCAACCGCCGACACCGAACGTCTGGCGCTCAACGCTCTGCGCCTCCACAGCGATGCGATGGCTGAACTGCGTATCGAGGTTCGCCAACAGTCGCCGCAGGGCACATTGATTTGCAGCGTGGGTGCCGAGGACGCGGCCACTGTTCGCACATTGGTCAAAGATCACGACTTCAAATACCTGGCCCATGACGTCCAGGGTCAGCCCCTGCAGGAACAAGCGGGCGACCTGTTTCAAGCGATCCTGACTGCATTGCCCGCTCGACAGCGCCAGGCATTGGGTTATCGACTCGATGACGCCGCCGGTTTCAAACAGTGGATCATGGCCAAAACCGAAGCGGCCAGCGTACGCCGCAGCCTTTTGGCCGCGCCACCGATCAGCACCGTCACGCCTACCGAAACCATCACCTTGCTGGGCGGCCCTGGCTATTCGCGGGTCGGAGAGTCTGTGGAGCAACGCATCCAGGATATTTATCCACACCTCAACGAAAACGAAGTGCAGGGGTTTTCCCGAGCCCTGAGCGCCGAGGGTGACGCAGAGTCAGGTATCCGTCGCATCGAAAATGATCTCGACACATTGCGCATCATCCTCGACACGTGGCGCTTCGAGGAGGTCATCAACTGGAACGCGGGCAATGGCGGTACGCACAATCTGGCATTCACGCTGGATGGAGGCCTGCACCTCACTGAACGGTTGATGGCTTGCTTCGAACGAAAATCCGTGGTGTTCGGCGAACGCAGCATCGCTCCGCAAGCCGGTTATACGCTGGATCTTTCATCGGAGTTGCGTCGCTACAACCTCGAACACTGGTGGAAAAAGCTACCCGACATCAAATCCTATCTCGATCAGGTCACCACCCTTTCAGTCGACAACGTGCCACTCTCTGAAGGGGCTGCGGGGCTGCTCAAAGACTTTCCTCACTTACGCCAGTTGAGCGCGCGAACCTGCGACCTGAAACGCCTGCCGGCCACCATTGGCAAAATGCGCCAGCTGGAAACCCTGCGCCTGTCGGGCAACCGGATCGAGTTGACGCCTGAAACCGTCGAACAATTGAAAAACTTCACACGCCTGCAAACCTTGCGTCTGGATGAAAATCCGCTGGGCCTGTCCCCCGATGTGAGTCGAATGCCACGCCTGAGCGTTTTGTCGCTGAACGATACCGGCCTGACGGCCTGGCCCGAAGGTCTGTTCAAAAAGCAACGGCCCAAGCAGTTTTTCCTCGACATGCTGGGCAATCCAATTAATGAAATTCCGCGGGTGGTGCCGGGCTCCAACAACGCCTTTATCGTCGCTCGAACTCGCCTGATGGCCAACGAGTTGTCCGAGGTCAATCGCGTCCGTTACGAGCATTACCGAACCTCGGTAGGGCTGATTCCCGAGCATGTTGCGTCAGCCGCGACCACCGACATGCTCGGGCGCTGGCCTCTAAAGACCGACGCGCTGTTCACACGCATACCCGGTCTGGGCATTTACCGCCCGGAGGCCTGGCCCGATCTGGCTTCGGAACCCAATTCCAGGGGTTTCTTCAAAATCATCAATGACCTGACCCAGTCCGCCGACTATCGTGCCGGTGGCTCGGCACTGGAACAGTTGAGCGACCGCGTCTGGCGAATGATCCACGCCATCGACATTGATAAAACCCTGCGTCAGGAGCTGTTCGAAATGGCCATCGCCCCCGTCAACTGCCGGGACGCCGGGGCGCAGGTGTTCAATCAGATGGGGATCAAGGTGATGGCAGCCGAGGCCCGGCTGTCGTCGACGTCCAGAGAAATACTTGAACGAAAACTGGTGGTATTGGCCCGGGGTGCAGCACGTCTGGAGCATGTCGATGATGTCGCCCAAGCGGACATTCAAAGCCGTGGCGGCAATCCTGATGTCGTTGAGGTCTATCTGGCCTATCAGACGGGGCTGGCCCAGCGCCTGGATTTGCCGTGGCAATCGCAGAACATGCTGTTTCGGATTACGGCGGGCGTCGATCAGGCGAAAATCGACCTGGCCTTCGAAACGGTGACCGCGATGGAAGCTGGCGACGGTTTGGTCAACCGCATGCTCGAACAACCGTTCTGGAGCGACTATCTACGTGAGGCCTACCCCGACCAGTACTACGCCAATAAAGTCCGCTTCGAGGAAAAAGCCTCGGAACTGGACGACTTGCGCACCGTGCAGGCGCAGTGGGCCAGCTCAATGGATCCCTATCCGGAAAAAGCCGCGTTACGCGACAGACTCAAGGATCTGGCGCGAAGGGTTGGCGTGCCCAAGGAACAAGTGCTGACCGGCCAGCCAATGCCCGATGCCTTGTACGATCGCCTGATTACCGATCTGGGCGATCAGGAGCAACAACTTGCCCGTCAGCAGACGCGCGATGCGCTGGAAAAAGCCGTGCTCTGAACCTGCGGGAACCGGTTGGCGGGCAGCCCTCCCATTGCCAACCGGCTCGCTTGATCAGCCGACCTCGGAATCCCAGATCACCGTGACGGTGCCCTTGTAAATCGAAGCTCCGCTGGACAACATGCGCTCGACATCAGCCTGTTCAACACCGAAGTGCAGCACCCCGGGTTTGCGATCAATGTAGATACCGGGCTCGAATAACTCGGTGCCCACGCCGCTCACTCGCAAAGGTTGCCGAATCACAGGACGGTTGCCTGCGGAGGTCAGGCCTGAGGGCAACGTCACAGCGACTTGCAGCGGCACCGCGTGGCCATCCGGCTCATGCAGTGCGCAGGTATCGCCCAGCGTGTACTGACACTGCATTTGCATTTTGAATTGCGAGCTGGTCCACAGATTAAAGGTCTGATCGCGGAACAATCGTGTCGGTTTGCGCCCCTGATTGAGCCAGGCCTGCCAGCCACCTTCAGGTGTCAATTCAACTTTGTTGCCACCCGGGGGAATTTCTACCTTGAGCATATGCTCCACCGTCAGGGTGAAGTTCAACTGCAGCAGATTGTCATTGGGAATCATCAGATCGCCCATATCGAAATCCTTGCCCGGCCCCACCGTGTAATCGATGCTGCCAAGATATCGACCGGACTTCATGGCCAGCGGGTTAGGCGTACGCAGTTGGTAGCCGTAAACGAAGTAGCGAAAATAAAACGCAGGGATCAGAAACCGCGCCTGTTTGGCGCACACTCCGGCGTTCACCGGAACCTTCCAGAAACTGTTGTAGCCGTACGGTCCCGCTGTCGCACTGCCCACACCCAAACACGGAGCCGGTGCTTCCCGCCAAGACCCGCCCGTCCACAAAATGCTCCATGCCAGCGAAAAGTCGTCACCCGCCTGCTTCTCCACAATGTCAGTGACAGGTTCGAACAGGCCTGCCTCATGCCCAATGCCGGCAATGCGTACTTCAAGCACGTCCGTATCCCCGGACTCGTGGGTGACCACGATCCGCTGCCAATGGGAAGGTACCTTGGCCATCCCTCCCTGACGTGGATCAGTGTGAAAAGCCCGGATGGGATCTTTGGCATTAAAAACAATGGGCGCGACCAAACTGAACAGACCCTCGGGTTTGCACTGATTGGGCAACTGAAGACAAAAACCCTCTGAAGGCGTCTGGTTGATGAATTCGTTGCTTTGCGGATTGGCCGAGTCAGGCCGAAACAACGCTTCAATTTCTTTGACGGCCGCGGATGCCGGCAACGTCGCGAGACCCGCCATCAGCATGACGGTCAAACTTCGATATAGATTGATCATGATCCTTCACCCTTCATTCCCGGTAACCGGTCATCAAGCACCCGGCAACATCGCGTTGAACATCATGTTGACGTTGCCGAAGTATTTACCCGGTTTGTAGACGCCATCTCCGGGGGGCTGTGGAGTGATTTCCAGCAACACCCGGCGACCCTGCCAACCGTCCGCCGCAGACACCACTTCAACCGCCTCGCCCACTTTCAGTTCTCTGCCGTTGAACACGACCTGCAATTCGATCTCGTGGCCGGACTCGCCGCTGGACAGATACGCCAGACCGTCCAGACGTGCCTCGATCGCGCCCCCCTCGTTCTTCACATCAAAATCCTTGCGCAACCCACCGAGCGTCGAATTGAGCAAACTCCACGGTAACCGCTGCTCCCGGCTGATCCATCCGGGATCGGCCGGCAGCACATGAAACCTGGAAGTGGGGATGCTCACCGATACGTCAAACTCATACGCTTCGCGGGCTGCATGGGCGCAAGTGCAAATCAGCCACAAGCCCGTCAGCGTCACCAGCGCAATCTTTCGCCTGTTCATGATTGATCCTCTGCCATTCGATTGGCCTTGTACCTAACCCTTCACTTCCACTTTCTTTTTCGCCGCGCCTTCGATCACGGTGAAGCGGTAATGGCGCCCCGCCTGTTTGTCGAATCGAAACGTACGACCGGCGAGAATGTGGTGTTTGGTGGTCGGCTGGCAGTCCTGTTCATTGCCCACGACACAGTCCTTGAACTCGTCGATGACCACCACGCTGTTGCCGTTATTGCGGATTTGATATTGGCCGTTGCCGTCATCGATGACGCTGTCGAACCGGGTGTTTTTCGGCCGCACGAAAAACACCGTGCCGTAACCGGCCAGCACCGTAACGCCAGCGGCAAAGTCTTTTTTGTAGTCGGCCTGCTCTTCATCCGTGAGCGCAAATTCGTCGGCGGCTTCAGGCACCACCGGCACAAAACGCACGCGAAAATAACGCTCCTGATCGCGCGCTCCCATGTACAACAGGCGCGTGCCTTGAGTGCCATTGGCCGGCACGATCAACCGTGCCGGGCTGGCCATCAGGCCGTCGCGCGCCGTGGTACCGGCCTGGGATTGCAGAGGAATTTCCCGGGCAGTGCCCTGCTCATCGAAGATCATTTCGAGAATATTGATCTTGATAAACGCAGTGCTGTCGCCGCCATTGAAGATGCGTTTCAGATAGGTGCTTTTGTCAGCGTCCAGATAGTCGTAGACCACGCCGACATTGATCTGCGGAGCGGCAAAAGCGAGGGGTGCACACAAGAAAAAACCAATTGCCAACAAACGTTTCATGTTCGATTTGCCTCTTTATTTTCAACACAGCCGCAACGGGCTGTCACAGCGAGTGACGGGTTTAAGGTCTGATCAACCTGCGGTTTCAAGAGCAATAGCGTTGTCCGCCAACGTATCCGGCGTGCAGCGCAAATCACCAATCATCAGCACGTTGTTTTCCACCCGGGCGGCATCGGTGTTCAAACGGAACCGGCAGAGCAATTGATCGCCCTGACGCACTTCCAGGGTCGGCGCTCCGGCGTTCATTTCCATCGAGAAGAATCCGTCGACTTCACTCACGCCACGGCTGGCGTGGTTGATGATGTGGTGGCCCTTGAGCGGCTGGCCTTTGGGGTCGATCAAGCGGCCAAGCACGGTCAGGGTTTTCATCACGCGGATTTTTCGATAGTCCACGCCGCCCTTGTTCAAGTGGTAACTCGTGCGTGCCGGTTGGATCGCCGCAGCCGGGACGTCGTTGCCTTCGAAATCGAAGCTCACCGTGCCGTTTTTGTAAGCGGTGATCGGGATGAAGTTGCGCCCCGGCCGCAGGTTGGCGCTGCCACCGCTCAAGTCATCGGCGCGCAGGGCGATGTCGTCCAGATCAGACTCGACATCAACGATCATCCCGGCGCCACCTCGATCGTGTTGGCTGGTCATGGCGATGTATTGGCCACTCAGCGCCACGGTGCTGTCGAGGTTCAAACCGCCGGAAAAATTGTTGTTATACGAAGAGCGCTGAATGAAGCCATCGCCGTTGACTGCGTCGCTCTGAAAGCTGCCAGTACCGGAAAGCCCCAGACCGTAGGTGTCGGTGATCGCCGTGGCCGAGACGCTCTGCAACAAGTGATCCTGCAAGTCTTTGCGATAGGTGACGGACGCATTGTTGTCACGCCCGCCATCGCGCGAAGTTCGCGAACCGAGGCTGCCGGAAATCTGCTCGCCCGGTCCGCCCAGCGCCAGGCTGACACTCAGGTCGACCCCGCGATTGCGCGCATCGCCGCTGCTGAAACTGCCCGGGCGGTCGAACACCGAGAAGCGCCAGTTGGCATCGCTGCCAAACAATTCGCCGCGCTGCGTCCAGCCGAGATCGAGACCGACACCT
The DNA here is from genome assembly GCF_902706155.1 of Pseudomonas sp. 18058. Taxonomy (NCBI): domain Bacteria; kingdom Pseudomonadati; phylum Pseudomonadota; class Gammaproteobacteria; order Pseudomonadales; family Pseudomonadaceae; genus Pseudomonas; species Pseudomonas sp. 18058. The sequence goes on along the minus strand of NZ_CACSJY010000051.1, from coordinate 4,076 downwards.
TCGATATTGCCGTCGCTGTGCGAGACCCGTGCGTTGATCGAACTTTTGTTGCTGACCCGATGATTCACCGACAGCGCCGAGTTGCTGGTCTGGCCAATGAACACGTTGCGCTGCCGTACTCGCGTGCCGTCGGGCAGGGTTTCGTAGGTGTTGGTGGTGTCGAGCCAGCTGCGGTTGTGGGTCAGGAAAATACTGCCCGAGCCGTAGCTATACATGCCTTGCAGATCGAGGCCGGTGCCGTGGTCTTCGGTTTGGTAAACATTGCCGAACACACTGGTGTTGTTGGCCAGCGTCCAGTCGATCGATGTGCCGTACTGCAGTTTTTCGCTGATCTGCCGCCCGGAAAATCCGACGATGACCCGTGGATGCAGCAAGTAGTTGAACGCTGCGCCCGCCGTCATGCCGCCGGACGCCTGATCGTCCCAGTTGCTCCACAATTTGCTCTCGCGCCCGGCGAACACGTTGTAGCGCCAGCGCTCGTCATGATTGCGCCAGTTGTTCGGTTTGTAGATCAGCTCGGACGTGGTGGAGGTGATCTGGCCGTCTTCGATCAGGCGCACTTCAACTTCATAGATGCCGCCGGGTAATGGTCGGGTGTCCAGAGTTTGCAGACCGGCGTCGACCGGTTGCGTGTTGATCAACATGCCGTTGCGATAAATCTCCACCGAAGCCTGGCGGTTCGCGGTGACGTAGAGCGGATAAACGCTGGGTTTCGGATTGTCGATCGCGAGGCTGTCGGAGCTGCCGTACATGGCGCCCACTGCCGTGTCCGGGCTGACACCGAACGAACGCGGCTGGCGAGTCAGGCCTTCGGAATCGGGCATGAAATAGCCCAGGCGAACAAAACTGCCCTGCAGCTCTTTCTGGCTGTAGAGCTCTTGCACGGCGTGATACATCTGCTCATCCGAACCGCCCAGACGGGCCATTTGTACGTTCAGGCTTTGTGTCCAATTGCCGAGGCTGCTGCTGGTGACCAAGCCGTAACGACCACCAAGATCCTGATCCTGACCGCCGTTGAGGTTGAGCTGGTTACGCACGATCAACCCGGTGCTGCCGGACTTCGGTTGCAGGTAATAGCGCGGCGCCTGGCTATCGCGCTCAGCATTCTCGGTGACGATCGATACCAGCGAATTTTCCAGGTTGTAGTGCACGGCGAGCATCTGCGCCGGGCAACTGCCCTGACAGTTGCCCAGCAGCACACCCCGACCGAGATAGTCGGCCCAGACATCGCGTTCGATGGCAGTGAAGTTACTGTCGGTGCTCTCGGTAAATTCGAGCAGGGTGATGCGATCATCGCGAGATAAAACAATCATCGCTTCGCCCAAAAACTGTTGGTCCAACTCCACACGCACCGCAAGTGGCACATCAAAGAAGTGCTCTTCGAATTCACTCGGCAACCCTTTTGCCTGCGCCAGCAAGTTACGTGGCGTATGACGGTCATCCGTAGGCGCAGCCAAGGCATTGGCACATAAAAAAAGTGCAAGCGCTGCCGCGATGGGTGTCATCGGAAACATGAACTTAGTTACTCTTTTTGTTTGATCGGCCAAACGCCGACCGAACGCTAATAAATAGCGACCGGCCGGGCGTACCCATTGCCAAAGACTGACAGTGGTCGAAAGCGCTTTATTGCGTAATGCGCGGAATGGCGTCGAACATCACCACCGGAGTGGCGGTGTACAGGCCGGATTGGCCGTCGGCCGGTTTGGCGGCGGTGATCACCAGATCAGCACGCATGCCGCCGTTGGATTCGGTGTCGCCGACAACTTCTTCAGACGCGCCGGTGAGGGTTTTACCGTTGAAGGTGTACGTCAGCGCAATGGTATTGGCACCGTTGAACAGAGGCTGTGGGCCACCCTCAACGTAAGCACCGACCGAGCCCTGGGTGTGCTGGATGTCATAGGTACCGCGCACCGGGGACAAAGTGCCAGCGCCGATGACGTAGCGCATTTCTTCGTTTTTGCCGAAGTTCGGATCGACCGGCTGTGCATGGAACACCTTGCTCGGAATGTCCGCGACGATATTGATGGCGGTGCGCGATTCTTCAGCCGCAAAGGCCACCGAAGCACCCAGTGTCAGCATGGCCAGAGGAGTAGCGATTGCAAGTTGCTTGAGCATGATTAACTTCCTGTCATTTCGTTGTGGGAGTTGGCTGAAGTCCTGCACCTCATTACAGGTCTGAATAACAAAGCCAGCTGGGCTCAGACATGTAAGAAAGTGGACGTTCAACGCCGGGGAATATTCCGCTATTCCCACCACGAAATAAGCAGGGCGTTTCTGACGCACGCGTAGCCCAAGTGCTATTTGACTTGAAAGAAAAACAGCAACTTTCAAGAAAAACACCTGAGCAACTGTAAGACCGGTACTACATCAGGACAAAATGAAAAAGTGGCAGGCTATGCAACTTCTGTAAGAACCAAACTACACGCACAACAAAATAAGGAGGTGATCGATGCTTTAGAGTAATTAACCAAACTAACTGAAAGTTGTATAGGCATTTATTGTTACCGGCGCCGCGAAAAAATCCTGCCCAATTGCCCCTTGCGCCAGCTGCGCGCTCGTGCAGACAGCTCGACCGTTGGTCATTTCAGCTTGATCAGGTAATAAGATATATCTTAAGTTGTATCTAAACACGACGAGAGAAGACTGAAATGAGAGACCATCATTCCCCCCACCGCGAACATGGCGACGGCCGTGACGGCTTCGAAAAACGCCCCGGTCGCGAACGCGGCGGTCGCGGCCCACGGGTGTTCGCCCCCGGCGACTTGAAATTACTGTTGCTGGCACTGATCGCCGAACAGCCGTGCCACGGCTACGACCTGATCCGCCAGATCGAAGGCATGTTCGACGGCGCGTACAGCCCGAGCCCCGGCGTGATCTACCCGACCCTGACCTTCCTCGAAGAAAGCGACCTGATTGCCGGTGACGCCGAGGGCGGCAAAAAACGCTACAGCGTCACCGAGGCCGGTCGTTTGTCTTTAAGCGAACAAGCCGTGGCACTCGATGGCGTGCGCATGCGCATTGATGTGAGCAAACGCTCGCTGCGCGGCCATGACCGCCCTGCCGAAATCCATGAAGCCGTGCACAACTTGCGCCATGCCCTGCAAATGCACCACGGCCGCTGGAGCCCGGAAGAAATCCTGCGCGTGCGCGATCTGCTCAATAACACCGCCAAAGCCATCGTCGACGGCCCTGCCGTTCAACCTGCCTCGGAGAAAGCCGAATGACTGCAGTCGATACCCAAACCATTCACCGCGTGATGCACGAAATCAAACGCCGCAAGCTTGAAGTGTTGCGCGTGGTTGACCTGACGCCGCGCATGCGCCGCATCACCCTCGGCGGGCCTGAGCTGGCCGGGTTTATCAGCCTGGGCACGGACGATCACGTCAAACTGCTGTTCCCGCAGAACGCCGAGCAGGCCGCCGCGCTGGAAACCATGGTGCTCGGCGCCGGCAAGGACGATGGGCCGAAGCCAGAGATGCGCGACTACACGCCGCGTCGTTACGACCTGGATGCGCTGGAGCTGGACATCGATTTTGTGCTGCACGGTGACGGCCCTGCGTCGACCTGGGCTGAGCAAGCTGCACCGGGACAATTCCTGCACATCGGTGGGCCGCGTGGCTCGATGATCGTGCCGGACATCTTCGACAGCTATTTGCTGATCGGCGACGAAACCGCCCTGCCCGCCATCGCCCGCCGCCTCGAGGGTTTGGCGGCGAATCGTAAAGCGCTGGTGGTGATCGAAGTGGAAAACGGTGCAGAACAGCAAGTGCTGGAGAGCGCGGCGCAGGTCAATGTGATCTGGGTGTTGCGTGAGGGCGGCCAGGATAACCTGCTGACCACCGTGAAGCAGTTGCAGGTGCCGAAGGGCAATCTGTATGCGTGGGTGGCGACAGAGACCAAGGTGTCACGGCAGATTCGCCGGGTGCTGATCGATGAGCACGGGCTGGATGAACAACTGATCAAAGCCGTCGGCTACTGGCGCGCCGAAGGTTCCGAAGAAGAGTGATATCCCCTGTGGGAGCGGGCTTGCTCGCGAATGCGGTGGGTCAGGTTGAAAAATGTTAACTGACCCACCG
>NZ_CACSJY010000050.1:0-42770 GCF_902706155.1 Pseudomonas sp. 18058 | reverse complement strand
GGGTTATTCGGTGAAGGGAATGCTTTCGACGACTTCCAGGTCATACCCGGTTAGGCCGGCGTACTTAAGCGGCGGCCCAAGATGCCGCAGCTTACCCACCCCAAGATTCTGCAAAATCTGCGCCCCAGTCCCCACCTCGGAATAAATCCGCGACTGCGAGCGACTGAACTGCCGCGGCGGCTGGGTCAATTGCGGCACGCGCTCCAGCAGCGCCTGCGACGACTCGTGATTGGCCAACACCACCACAACCCCATGCCCCTCAGCCGCGACCCGTTGCAACGCCGCCCACAACGTCCAGTTCGCCGGCCCGCTGTATTCCGCGCCAACCAGATCCCGCAGCGGATCAATCACGTGCACACGCACCAGCGTCGGCTCTTCGCGGCGCAGATCGCCCATGACCATCGCCATGTGCACGCCGCCCTCGATGCGATCCTCAAAGGTGATCAAACGGAACGTGCCATGCACCGTCGGCAGCTCACGTTCGCCAATCCGCTCGATGGTGTGTTCGGTGCTCAGGCGATAGTGGATGAGGTCGGCGATGGTGCCGATCTTGATCCCGTGCTTGCGCGCAAACACTTCCAGATCCGGACGTCGCGCCATGGTGCCGTCGTCATTCATCACCTCGACGATCACCGATGCCGGCGTAAACCCGGCGAGGCGTGCCAAATCACACCCCGCTTCGGTATGCCCGGCGCGGGTCAGCACGCCACCTTCCTTGGCGCGCAGCGGGAAGATATGGCCCGGCTGCACCAAGTCTTCGGCGCGGGCATTCGGCGCGACAGCGGCGGCAACGGTGCAGGCGCGATCCGCTGCCGAGATACCGGTGGTCACGCCAACTGCCGCTTCAATCGACACGGTAAACGCGGTGCTGAACACGCTGCCGTTGGCCGGCACCATTTGCTCCAGTCCCAGACGCTGGCAATGCTCGTCGGTCAGCGTCAGGCAAATCAGCCCGCGTGCTTCACGGGCCATAAAGCTGATCGCTTCTGGCGTGCAACGGTCGGCGGCCAGCAACAGGTCGCCTTCGTTTTCGCGGTCTTCGTCATCGACCAGCAAAACCGTTTTGCCGAGACGATAATCTTCGATGATTTCTTCGATGCTATTGAAGGCCATGCTGGACTCTCAGGGTTCGTTGGAAATATATTGGTATACCATAATACAAAATCAACAAAGAGGTCACTATGAAGGCGTACTGGATTGCTCATGTGGACATCGCCGATGCCGATCACTACAGCCAATACACCCAGCGCGCCCCGGCGGCTTTCGCAGCGTTCGGCGCGAAATTTCTGGCGAGGGGCGGGCGCAGCGAAGCGATGGAAGGGCGCAAGACGCCACAGCGCAGCGTGGTGATTGAGTTTGAGAGCTACGAAAAAGCCGTGGCGTGCTACCACTCGGCGGCGTATCAGGAGGCGAAGAGTTATCGCGAAGAATGGGCGAAGGCGGAGATCATCATCGTCGAAGGCATCGCCCCAATTTAAGACTCACCGTGAACCCCTGTAGGAGCTGCCGAAGGCTGCGATCTTTTGATTGATCGTTCCCACGCTCCGCGTCCCTTTTAGAGCCGAACGCGGAGCGTCCGAGGAGGCGTTCCCACGCGGAGCATGGGAACAATCAATGTGATCAGCGGATAAAGTGAATCTTGCCGCTATCGTCATTGCCCATGTAAATCCCATACACCCCAGCCAGGCGCTCTTCGATATAGCGCTCAAGAATCTGCCGGATCGCCGGGTAGTAAATCTGCTCCCACGGAATGTCTTCCGGCGCGAAGAACTTGTAATCCATGGTCTCCGGTCCGAACTGCCCGGTAATCTCCAGGGCGATCGCGCGGAAGATGATGTACACCTCGCTGATCTTCGGCACGCTGAAAATCGAATACGGCGAAACGATTTCCGCGCGCACGCCGCTTTCTTCCCAGACTTCACGAATGGCCGCTTGCTCAGTGGTCTCGCCGCTTTCCATAAAACCGGCGGGCAGCGTCCAGGTGCCCGGGCGCGGCGGGATCGCCCGTTGGCACAGCAGATATTTGCCGTCCTGCTCGATGATGCAGCCGGCAATGATCTTCGGATTGACGTAGTGGATGTAGCCGCAGCCGCGACACATCAGGCGCTCGTGCGTATCGCCCGCCGGTATCTGCTGACCGAGGTCAGGGCCACCGCATTTCGGGCAATAGCTCGGGCTGAACATATCAGTGACCTATACGGGGTTCTTTCAGCGCGATAGGCAGGGTCATCGCCGGCGTGCCTTTAACGACAGAGCCGGTCTCTTCCTGTTTGCGCTTGAGATAGTCGAGCGCTACCGCAGCAGCAGCGCGAACGTGATCAACACAGGCCTGATGCGCCACCAGCGGATCGCCGCTCTTGATCGCCTCGACCATTTTTTCCATTTCCTGATTACTCGCGCCGCGCCGGTTTTCCTGCGACACCGAAGTCGCACGCAGGTAGCTGATGCGTGCCTGCAACTGCCGCAACTGAGTCGCCGCAACATGGTTGCCCGAGCCTTCGAGCAGCACGTCGTAGAAACCTTGCACCGAGTCGATCACCTGCTGCAACTCGCCGTCCTTGAGCGCCTTGCGGTTCTCGTCGAGGGCTTTTTCCAAGGCTTTGATGTCTTTGGCCTTGGCGCGCAAGGTGAACAGCTGAACGATCAAACCTTCCAGCACGCAACGCAATTCGTAGATATCGACGGCATCGGCGAGGGTGATGATCGCTACGCGCGGGCCTTTGGCATCGGCGAACTCGACCAGACCTTCGGATTCCAGGTGACGCAAGGCCTCGCGTACGGAGGTGCGGCTGACGCCAAGGCGATCGCACAGATCGCGCTCGACCAGACGATCACCGGGCATGAGCTGGAAATTCATGATCGCGCTACGCAGTTTATCCAGCACGATTTCGCGCAGGGTAACGGGGTTGCGATTGACCTTGAAGCTGTCGTCGAGTGGCTGGCGTTTCATGGGATCCGCTCTTTCGGTTGGCTGTCCATGCCAGACGGGCATCTAAACAGCCGAGGGGTTAACTGGGGCTTCGGCGTCGGCTTCGGCGAAGGCTTCACGGGCCAGCCGGAAACTGTCCACGGCTGCCGGAACGCCGCAATAAATGCCGACCTGAAGCAGAATTTCGCGTATTTGCTCACGACTCAGGCCGTTACGCAAGGCGCCACGCACATGCAGCTTGAGTTCGTGCGGACGGTTGAGCGCCGAGATCATCGCCAGGTTGATCATGCTGCGCTCCTTGAGCGACAAACCTTCACGACCCCAGACATGGCCCCAGCAGTATTCGGTGACCATTTCCTGCAGCGGGCGGGTGAAGTCGTCGGCGTTGTCTATCGAACGCTGCACGTAGGCTTCGCCCAGCACCTGAGTGCGGATCTTCAGGCCTTTTTCATACTTCTCGTTACTCATCATTCCTCCCATCACCCAATTTCCCTGTAGGAGCTGCCGAAGGCTGCGATCTTTTGATCTTGCTCTTGAAAATCAAAGTCAAAAGATCGCAGCCTTCGGCAGCTCCTACAGGGAATCGTGTGTGGCAATCAGGCCAGTGTCGGCAACGGGCCGAGCTTGCCTTTGTGGTAGATCATCGGTGTCACCGGTTGCGCGGGCAGGATCAGATTCTTCACTGCGCCAACGATGATCGCGTGATCGCCGCCGTCATATTCGCGCCACAACTCGCACTCGATGATCGCGGTGGCTTTGGCGAGAATCGGGTTACCGAGTTCGCTCAAATGCCACTCGATACCGGCCGCCTTGTCCTTGCCTTTACCGGCAAAGGCATAGGCCTCAGCCGTCTGGTCAGCCGACAGCAAATGAATCGCAAACTTCTTGCTGTCACGCAGAATCGGATAGGTGTCGGAGGCGTAGTTAGGGCAGAACAGCACCAGCGCCGGGTCAATCGACAGCGCACTAAAAGCGCTGGCGGTGATGCCGACAATGCCGCCCTCCGGGTCAACAGTGGTAACCACCGTGACGCCGGACGGAAACGAACTCATGACGTCTTTGTAAATGCCGGGTTCGATCATTTCGCAGGACTCCTAGCGCATCACAAACGGATCAGGCATTGGCGCCTGAGACAAGTTGATCCACACCGTTTTCAGTTCGGTGTAGGCCAGCACCGAATCGATGCCGCTTTCGCGTCCATAGCCACTGTTCTTGAAGCCGCCGATCGGCGCCATCGCCGACACCGCGCGGTAAGTGTTGACCCAGATAATCCCCGAGCGCACATCGCGAGCGAGGCGATGCGCCCGGCCCAAATCACGCGTCCAGATGCCGGCGGCAAGGCCGAACTGCGAGTCGTTGGCGATGGCCAGCGCCTCGGCTTCATCTTTAAAGCGAATGACCGAAGCCACCGGGCCAAAGACTTCTTCCTGCATGATCTTCATCGAATTGCGGTCGCATTCGAACAGCGTTGGCTCGTAGAACCAGCCGTCACCGAGATCGGTCGGCCGCTTGCCGCCAGTGCGCAACCGCGCGCCCTCAGCGATGGCATCAGCGACCAGACCTTCGACCACCGCCAGTTGCTGCGCGGTGGCCATCGGCCCCATTTCACTGGCGTCTTCCTGCGGGTTGCCGATGCGAATGCGCTGGGCGCGTTCGACCAGGCGATTGACGAATTCGTCGTAGATTTCATCCTGCACCAACAGCCGCGAGCCAGACACGCAACTCTGCCCGGACGCCGCATAAATCCCGGCAATCGCGCCGTTGATCGCGCTGTCGAGATCGGCGTCGGCGAAGATGATGTTCGGCGACTTGCCGCCCAGTTCCAGCGACAGCTTGGCGAAGTTCTCGGCGCTGCTACGCACCACATGCCGTGCCGTCGCTGCGCCGCCGGTGAAGGCGATTTTGCGGATCAGCGGATGGCGGGTGAGGGCGGCGCCGGTGCTCGGGCCGTAACCGGTGACGACGTTGACCACACCCGGCGGAATCCCGGCTTCGAGGGCCAGACGCGCCAGTTCCAGAATCGTCGCCGAGGCGTGCTCGGATGGTTTGATCACAATCGTGTTGCCAGCGGCGAGGGCCGGGGCGAGTTTGATCGCGGTCAGATACAGCGGGCTGTTCCACGGAATGATCGCCGCGACCACACCCATCGCTTCGTGCACGGTGTAGGCGAACAGATCGGGCTTATCCAGCGGCAGCGTGCCGCCTTCGAGCTTGTCGGCAAGACCGGCGGTGTAGTGGAAAAATTCGGGCAGATAGCTGACCTGTCCACGGGTTTCGCGGATCAGTTTGCCGTTGTCGCGGCTTTCCAGCTGCGCCAGTTGTTCTTTATTTTCGGCGATCAAGTCACCGAGACGGCGCAGCAACTTGCCCCGTGCGGTGGCGGTCAGGCCGCGCCATGCCGGGCTGTCGAAAGCAGTCTGTGCCGCTTGCACGGCGCGTTCGACGTCCGCTTCATCAGCGTCAGGCAATTCTGCCCAGGCTTGCGCGGAGGCCGGGTTGAGGCTTTCGAAAGTCTTGCCGGAGAGGGCGTCGACCCATTCCCCGCCGATGCACATCTGGAAGCGTGCGAGTGTCATGCAACGATCCCCTGTATAGGGTTTTGTCGGGAGTGTGCGAATTCGAGAAATTCCAGCAGCGTCTGATTGACCAGACGCGGCGACTCTACGGGCATCATATGCCGTTGCTCGGCCAGCACGGCAACCTTCGCACCGGGGATGCGTCGGGCCAGTTGCTCGGCCATTTCCGGGGTTGAACCCGGGTCGAGTTCGCCGGTGGCGATCAGCGTCGGCGCTTGAATACTGCCCAAGTCGTCAACGCGGTACATGTCTTGGGTGGCGAACAATTCATAAGTGGTCAGGTAGCCTTGCGGATCATTACCGGCGAGGGTCTGACGGATCGCCGCGATCTGCGCCGGGTTGGCTGCCTGATACTCGCGGCTGAACCAGCGTGACAGCGCCGCTTCGGCATTGGCGTCGGGGCCGTGCTCGGCTGCTTGCGCGGTGCGAGCAATGACGCCGGCTCGCTGTTCTTCGCTGCGGTTGAACACACTGTTCAACACCACCAGGCTTTGCAGGCGCTCCGGGTAATGCAGGGCAAAGGCCCGCGCGACCAGACCGCCCATGGAGAAGCCGATCACCGCTGCCTGCGGCAAATTCAAGTGATCGAGCAACTCCAGCAACTGGTCGGCGTAACCGAGCAGGTTGGTGCCACTGGCCGGTCGCGGGCTGGCGCCATGGCCGAGCATGTCGTAGGCGATCACCCGGTATTGGCTGGACAGGCCGACAATCTGGCCGCCCCACATTTCTTTGTTCAGGCCCACGCCGTGGATCAAAACCACGGGCTGGCCTTGGCCGGTCGCCAGGTAACTGGTGCCAGCCGGGGTGAGTTCAGCGGTGAGCCGAATCATGGAGCGCTCCTGCAATGCCTTTTTATTGTGATTACTGGGCTTTTTCGGCGGCCAGTTCTTCCAGATCGATGTAGCGGTTGCCGATGCGCGGGTGCAGGCGACCACCGTCGGCGCAACCCAGCACGACAACGATTTCGTCGGCACGCGGCGCGTCTTCGATCTGCATTTCCAGGGTGATGTAGTGCGAACGCTGACCTTCGTCGTCCTTGTGCATCATCGGGATCTGAATCGAAGTGCCCGGGCCGCCGCGCTTGTTGGTGAAGCTCAGGTAGCTTTTGGCGTTGACGGCTTCGCGGTAGTGGTTGCCGAAGCGCAGGGTGTGGATCACGGCGGAGGCGTGTTCGATCTCGCCATCAGCACCGACCACGGCGGCTTTGCCGTAGGCCTCGATTTTTTCCGCACCGCCGATGATGCCGACCAGACGCTCAACCATCAGCGCACCGAGGTCGGAGCAGTTGGCGCGGATCTGCGGTTTGAGGTCTTCGACGAAACCGTTGCCCACCCAAGGGTTTTTCATCACCACGGCGAGGCCGACCATGGTCACTGGCTTGTCAGTGGCTTTGCCGCCTTCGATGAAGGTTTCTTCGACATAGCTGACGATCTTGCGAATTTCGAAACTCATGAGCTGCTCCGTAGGAGGATTGAAAGTGTCTGTGCGTCTGATGGTATACCATAATACCGATCGTGCAAGTCCCACTCGCAAGATTCCCCTCATCCATCCGACGAATCCTCGGTCATCACAACGCGAAATCCCTGTAGGAGCTGCGGCACGCTGCGATCTTTTGATCTTTAAAGGCCAGGATCAAAAGATCGCAGCCTCGTTTCACTCGTCAGCTCCTACAGGGTTATGCGTTTATCCCGCGCGGTTAACAAAAGATAACGTGGCGCCGATTGTCAGACGTTTCTAAAGCCCGATAGGATGAGCCAGCTTCCGAAGTGGCTCTGGATTGCGGGTTTCAGGACTATGCTTCTGATCTGCCATCAGCGGAGCACACTTGCGGCGCCCTTGAAGGCCAAATGGCCTAACAATAATAAATAGGGGAAGGTCTATGAGTCGTTGCCGCCCGCCGGCGTTACGCAACACCGCGTTGCTGGCCACAGCACTCTCTCTGCTGGGCTTTGCCACGTTGTCGGCACCCGTGATTGCCGCTGAGGCCCCGGCCGACGTGGTCTATGCCACCGAATCCAGCAAAGCCGCAAAAAGCCTGATTCTTGATGTCGTCCACGCCGGTGCGCGTCTGGTCGCGGTCGGGGATCGCGGGCACATCGTCTATTCCGATGACCAGGGCAAAACCTGGAAGCAGGCCAAAGTGCCGAGCCGGCAACTGCTGACCTCAGTGTATTTTGCCGACGACAAACACGGCTGGGCGGTCGGCCACGACGCGCAAATCCTCGCCAGCGAAGACGGCGGTCTGACCTGGACCAAGCAATTCGAAGACCTCAAACGTGAATCGCCGCTGCTCGACGTCTGGTTCAAGGACGTCAACAGCGGCTTTGCCGTGGGCGCTTACGGTTCGCTGATGGAAACCACCGACGGTGGCAAACACTGGGAAGACGTCAGCGACCGCCTCGACAACGAAGACCAGTTCCACCTCAACGCCATCGCGGCGGTGAAAGACGCCGGACTGTTCATCGTCGGCGAGTCGGGCAGCATGTTCCGCTCCGCCGACTGGGGCCAGACCTGGGAAAAACTCGAAGGCCCGTACGAAGGTTCGCTGTTCGGCGTGATCGGCACGGCCCAGGCGCAAACCCTGCTGGCTTACGGCTTGCGCGGCAACCTCTACCGCTCCAGCGATTTCGGCAGCACCTGGGAACAGGTCGAACTGAAGGCCGCGCGCGGTGCGCTGGAGTTCGGTCTGTCCGGCGCGACCTTGCTGCCGGATGGCTCGATCGTCATCGTCGGTAACGGCGGCTCGGTGGTCAGCAGCAGCGACAACGGCGAAACGTTCAGCGTGTTCAACCGTCCGGATCGCATCTCGCTTTCTTCCGTCACCGCGGCCGGCGACGGCAACCTGATTCTGACCGGGCAGGGTGGCGTTCACACCACTCAGCCAAACGGCGCCGAAGTTAATAATAAGAAGGCGGGGCTATGACTTCCTTGATCACTCCTCAGCAGGAAAAGGCGACGTTCCTTGAACGCCTGATCTTCAACAACCGCCCGGCAGTGATTCTGATCTGTCTGGTGGTGAGCATTTTCCTGTTCTGGCAGGCGACGCTGATCCGGCCGTCGACCAGTTTCGAAAAAATGATCCCGCTCAAGCATCCGTTCATCGAGAAGATGATGGAGCACCGCAACGACCTGGCGAACCTCGGCAACACCGTGCGCATTTCGGTCGAAGCGACTGACGGCGACATCTTCTCCAAGGAATACATGGAGACCCTGCGCCAGATCAACGACGAGGTGTTCTACATTTCCGGCGTTGACCGTTCCGGTCTGAAGTCGCTGTGGAGCCCGAGCGTACGCTGGACCGAAGTGACCGAAGAGGGTTTTGCCGGCGGTGAAGTGATCCCGCAGAGCTACAACGGCTCGCAGGACAGCCTCGATCTGCTGCGCAACAACGTGCTCAAGTCCGGCCAGGTCGGGCGTCTGGTGTCCAACGACTTCAAGTCGAGCATCGTTGATATCCCGCTGCTCGAGTCGTACCCGGATCCGCAGGATCAGGGCAAGCTGCTCGCGCTGGACTACCGCCAGTTCTCCCATGAACTGGAAGACAAGATCCGCACCAAGTTCGAAGCACAGAACCCCAACATCAAAATCCACATCGTCGGTTTCGCCAAGAAAGTCGGTGACCTGATCGACGGTCTGGTGATGGTGGTGCTGTTCTTCGGCATCGCGTTTGTCATCACCCTGATCCTGCTGCTGTGGTTCACCAACTGCGTGCGCAGCACCATCGCGGTACTGAGTACGACGCTGGTGGCGGTGGTCTGGCAGCTTGGTTTGATGCACTTCTTTGGCTTCGGACTCGATCCGTATTCGATGCTGGTGCCGTTCCTGATCTTCGCCATCGGTATCTCCCACGGCGTGCAGAAGATCAACGGTATCGCCCTGCAATCCAGTGAGGCGGATAACGCCCTGACCGCAGCGCGGCGCACCTTCCGGCAACTGTTCCTGCCGGGAATGATCGCGATTCTCGCGGATGCGGTGGGCTTCATCACGCTGCTGATTATCGACATCGGTGTGATCCGTGAACTGGCGATCGGCGCGTCCATCGGCGTCGCGGTAATCGTGTTCACCAACCTGATCCTGCTGCCGGTCGCCATTTCCTATGTCGGCATCAGCAAGCGCGCGATTGCCAAGAGCAAGAAAGACGCGAACCGCGAACATCCGTTCTGGCGTCTGCTGTCGAACTTCGCCAACCCGAAAGTCGCACGCATCTCGGTGGTGCTGGCGCTGATCGCTTTCGGTGGCGGCCTCTGGTACAGCCAGAACCTGAAAATCGGTGACCTCGACCAGGGCGCACCGGAACTGCGTCCGGACTCGCGCTACAACAAGGACAACAATTTCATCATCAACAACTACTCGACCAGTTCCGACGTGCTGGTGGTGATGGTCAAGACCAAGGCTGAAGGCTGCTCGCGCTACGAAGCCATGGCGCCGATCGACGAACTGATGTGGAAGATGCAGAACACCGAGGGCGTGCAGTCGGCGATCTCCCTGGTGACCGTGTCCAAGCAGATGATCAAGGGCATGAACGAGGGCAACCTGAAATGGGAAACCCTGTCGCGTAACCCCGACGTGCTGAACAACTCGATTGCCCGCGCAGACGGCCTGTACAACAACAGCTGCTCGCTGGCACCGGTGCTGATCTTCCTCAACGATCACAAGGCTGAGACCCTCGATCGTGCGGTGGCTGCCGTGCAGGAATTCGCCAAGGACAACAACAAGGACGGCCTGGAATTCATCCTCGCGGCCGGTAACGCCGGGATCGAAGCAGCCACCAACGAAGTCATCAAACAGGCTGAACTGACCATCCTGATTCTGGTGTACATCTGCGTGGCGGTGATGTGCATGATCACCTTCCGTTCGTGGGCAGCGACCTTGTGCATCGTCCTGCCGCTGGTGCTGACCTCGGTACTCGGCAACGCGCTGATGGCGTTCATGGGCATCGGCGTGAAAGTCGCGACGCTGCCGGTGGTGGCGCTGGGTGTGGGGATTGGCGTCGACTACGGCATCTACATTTACAGCCGACTGGAGAGTTTCCTGCGTGCTGGCCTGCCGTTGCAGGAAGCCTATTACCAGACGCTGAAATCCACCGGTAAAGCGGTGCTGTTCACCGGTTTGTGCCTGGCGATTGGTGTGTGCACGTGGATCTTCTCGGCGATCAAGTTCCAGGCCGACATGGGCCTGATGCTGACCTTCATGCTGCTGTGGAACATGTTCGGTGCGCTGTGGCTGCTGCCGGCACTGGCGAAGTTCCTGATCAAGCCGGAGAAACTGGCGGGGCAGAAGGGTAACTCGCTGTTTGCGCATTGATCTGAAGGGCTGAAACGACAAAGCCGCAACCTTAGGGTTGCGGCTTTTTTGTTGTTTGAGATCAAGAGCCCCTCACCCTAACCCTCTCCCAGAGGGAGAGGGGACTGATTGGGGGAGATTGGAGATTTACGCCGACTTGAACGGTTTGCTGTGAATCCATAATCGACTCGGTTTTTCAGGTCGATGTATGACGAAGCACAACTCGGTCAGTCCCCTCTACCTCTGGGAGAGGGCTAGGGTGAGGGCAGAGGATCTCAAGCGTTAAGTGAGTTCAGCGCCAAGCACAACACTCAAAGCACTACGCGCATCATCCAGCTGCACCAACGTCGCATGCCGAGCCCCCAGCGCATCGCGGTTCTCAATGGCAGTCAAAATCGCCTTATGCCGCGGCAACGCCAACTCATGCAGATTCGGCCGCTGATTCGAATGCTTCAACGCCTCGGCAATCGCCACCGACAGCATATTGCACAGGTTCGCCAGCAAATCATTGTGCGTCGCATCGGCAATCCGGCTATGGAAATCCAGATCCGGCTGCAACAGCGCTTCCGGCGTCGGCGCCGCTTCCATGCGCTGATACGCTTCACCAATCGAAGCAATATCCGCCTCGGTCGCATGCTGAGCGGCGAGGGCGGCTGCCGCCGGCTCAATAATGCTGCGCACACTGGTCAGCACATTGAAGAACTCATTCTGTGGGCTGCTTTGCATCAGCCAGTGCAGCACGTCCGGGTCGAGCATGTGCCATTCGCGGCGTGCCTTGACCACCGTGCCCACACGCGGCCTGGAATACACCAGACCCTTGGCCACCAGCACTCGCGTGGCTTCACGCAACACCGGACGGCTGACCGCGTACTCTTCGCAGAGCAAGGCTTCGGCGGGCAGTTTGTCGTCGGGCTTGAAGCGTCCGGAGACGATCTGCATGCCCAGTTCCTGGACGATGCGCGAGTGCATGCTTTTGCGGTCGGAGGGTTTGCGGTAATCCATGGGGAACGGCGCGATCCTGAGCGATGGAGATGCCGCGCATCATAGCAGGCACGGCACTGTATTGAGGCAGACACAGTCGCCAAATGTGGGAGCGGGCTTGCTCGCGAAAGCGGAGTGTCAGCCCAGAATATGGCACTGACACTCCCTCTTCGCGAGCAAGCCCGCTCCCACACTGGGAATGCATTCCAAGGTAGGAGCTGCCGCAGGCTGCGATCTTTTGCTCTTAGTGGGAATGGCGCGGCACTTCAGCCCCACGGCAACCCACCAAAAAGTCAAAGTCACACCCCTGATCCGCCTGCAGCACATGGTCGATGTACAACTGGCGATAGCCGCCCACAAGCAATTGCTGCGGTGGCTGCAGATCCGCCATGCGCGCTGCCAGTTCGGTATCCGGAATATCCAGGTGCAAACGCCCGGTGGCGCAATCCAGCTCGATCCAGTCGCCTTCCTTCACCGTCGCCAAAGGCCCGCCAGCCGCCGCTTCCGGCGCCACGTGCAAAACCACCGTGCCGTACGCCGTGCCGCTCATTCGCGCATCGGAAATGCGCACCATGTCCGTCACACCCTGCGCCAACAGCTTGGCCGGCAAGCCCATGTTGCCCACTTCGGCCATGCCCGGATAACCCTTCGGCCCGCAGTTCTTCATCACCAGAATCGAATCTTTATCGACATCCAGCTCCGGATCGTTGATCCGCGCCTTGTACATATCAAAGTTCTCGAACACCACCGCACGGCCGCGATGCTGCATCAATTCCGGGGTCGCGGCAGATGGCTTGAGCACCGCACCCAGTGGCGCCAGATTGCCGCGCAAAACGCAAATCCCGCCGTCGGCGCGAATCGGGTTGTCGAGCTTGCGGATCACTTCGTCTTCGCCATAGATCGGCGCGTCCTTAGTGTTCTCGCCAATGGATTTGCCGTTGACGGTCAACGCATTCGGATGAGGAATCAGATTGGCTTCTCCGAGGCGACGCAATACCGCCGGTAAACCGCCAGCGTAATAGAACTCTTCCATCAGGAAACGCCCGGACGGTTGCAGGTCAACGATGGTCGGCATGCCGCGCCCCATGCGCGTCCAGTCATCCAGATCCAGATCGACGCCGATGCGCCCGGCGATGGCTTTCAAGTGAATCACCGCGTTGGTCGAACCGCCGATGGCCGCGTTCACCCGGATAGCGTTTTCAAAGGCTTCTTTGGTCAGAATTTTCGACAGCTTCAAATCTTCGCGAACCATCTCCACCGCGCGCATGCCGGACATGTGCGCCAACACATAACGTCGCGCATCCACCGCCGGAATCGCCGCGTTGTGCGGCAGCGAAGTGCCGAGTGCTTCTGCCATGCAGGCCATGGTCGACGCGGTGCCCATGGTGTTGCAGGTGCCCGCCGAACGCGACATGCCGCCCTCGGCCGCAAGGAAATCGTCGATGGTAATGGTGCCAGCCTTGACCTGTTCGCTGAGCTGCCAGACCACCGTGCCCGAGCCGATGTCCTTGCCCTTGTGCTTGCCGTTCAACATCGGCCCACCGGTGACGACGATGGCTGGCACGTCGCAACTGGCCGCGCCCATCAGCAGCGCTGGAGTAGTTTTGTCGCATCCGGTCAGCAGCACCACGCCGTCAATCGGGTTGCCGCGAATCGCTTCTTCAACGTCCATGCTCGCCAGGTTGCGGGTGAGCATGGCGGTGGGGCGCAGGTTCGATTCGCCGTTGGAGAACACCGGGAATTCCACCGGAAAACCACCGGCCTCGATCACCCCGCGCTTGACGTGTTCCGCGATCTGGCGGAAGTGCGCGTTGCACGGGGTCAGTTCCGACCAGGTGTTGCAGATGCCGATGATCGGCTTGCCGTGGAACTGGTGGTCGGCGATGCCCTGATTCTTCATCCAGCTGCGGTACATGAAGCCGTTCTTGTCGGCCGTGCCAAACCATTGGGCGGAGCGCAGGGTGGGTTTCTTATCAGACATGATCGATTCTCTTATTGTATGACTATAGTGTTCCAGCTACGGCCTAATCTAAGCGCAAAATCCTAGGTTTGGAAGTGTTGTTGGTGAATTAGTATTACTATATAGTCGTTTTCGACGGAGGGATGGCCCTGGCGGTTTTCCGCGAGAGGCGTCCCCCGAGGTTCTATAAAAACAACAATCGGAGACCGATCTCATGAGCCAGGAACTGCGGCTAATCCGGCGCATAACGCTGAAACTGATTCCCTTCCTGATCCTGCTGTACCTGATCGCCTATGTGGATCGCTCCGCCGTCGGCTTCGCCAAGCTGCACATGGGCGCCGACATTGGCATCGGCGATGCGGCTTACGGCCTCGGCGCCGGGCTGTTCTTCATCGGCTACTTCCTTCTCGAAATCCCCAGCAACCTGATGCTTGAACGCTTCGGCGCACGCCGCTGGTTCGCGCGAATCATGATCACCTGGGGCGCGATCACCATCGGCATGGCCTTCGTCCAGGGCCCACACAGTTTCTACGTGATGCGCTTTCTGCTCGGCGCGGCCGAGGCGGGCTTCTTCCCGGGCGTTCTCTACTACATCACCCAATGGTTCCCTGTGCGCCATCGCGGCAAGATCCTCGGGCTGTTCATCCTTTCGCAACCGATTGCAATGATGATCACCGGCCCGGTGTCCGGCGGTTTGCTCGGCATGGACGGCGTGTTGGGCCTGCACGGCTGGCAGTGGCTGTTCATCGTCATCGGCACGCCGGCGATCCTGCTGACCTGGCCGGTGTTGCGCTGGTTGCCGGACGGCCCGCAACAAGTGAAGTGGATGGATCAGGCAGAAAAAGACTGGCTGACCGGTGAACTGAAAAAGGATCTGCAGGCATACGGCCAGACCCGCCACGGCAATCCGCTGCATGCACTGAAAGACAAACGCGTGTTGCTGCTGGCGCTGTTTTACCTGCCGGTAACGCTGAGCATTTATGGCTTGGGTCTGTGGTTGCCGACGTTGATCAAACAGTTTGGCGGCAGCGATCTGGTGACTGGGTTTGTGTCGTCGGTGCCGTACATCTTCGGGATCATCGGCTTGCTGATCGTGCCGCGCAGTTCTGACCGTTTGAATGATCGCTACGGGCATCTCGCCGTGCTTTATGTGCTGGGTGCGATTGGCCTGTTCCTCAGCGCGTGGCTGACCTTGCCGGTGGCGCAACTGGCGGCGCTGTGTCTGGTGGCGTTTGCGCTGTTTTCCTGCACGGCGGTGTTCTGGACATTGCCGGGGCGATTCTTTGCCGGCGCGAGTGCGGCGGCGGGGATTGCGTTGATCAATTCGGTGGGGAATCTCGGCGGGTACATCGGGCCGTTTGTGATTGGGGCGTTGAAGGAATACACCGGCAACCTCGGTTCCGGCCTGTATTTCCTCTCGGGGGTGATGGTGTTCGGCCTGATCCTGACGGGCGTTGTCTATCGCGTACTGGAACGCAAACACGTGCTGCCGGTTGACCAGTTCGCCGCCAGCGCACGGGGCGCTACCCGCACCTGATTTTTGGGAACTACGTAAATCCCTTGTGGGAGCGAGCTTGCTCGCGAAGAGGCCATCACATTCAACATTGTGGGTGACTGACACACCGCTTTCGCGAGCAAGCTCGCTCCCACAGGGGAACGGCGATGTTTTTGAGGGAATAGGAGAAATTTCATGCATCTGGTTCAATTCGAATTAAGCAACCGCGAACGCCGTGTCGGCGTGGTCGACAACGGTGTGGTGCGCGAAGTACAGGACGCCCGCAGCGTGCGCGATCTGGCGCTCGCCGCCATCGAGGCCGGCAACACCCTCGAGCAGCAAGTGCAAACCCTCGGCCTCGGCAGCAGCCACGACTACAGCGAACTGCTGTCGCAACTGCGCATCCTGCCGCCACTTGATCACCCGGATCCAGCGCACATGTTGATCAGCGGCACCGGCCTGACCCACCTCGGCAGCGCCTCGGCCCGCGACAAAATGCACCAGCAGGCTGGCGACGAAGCGACGATGACAGACACCATGCGCATCTTCAAATGGGGCGTGGAGGGCGGCAAACCGGCGGTGGGGCAGGCCGGTGTGCAACCGGAATGGTTCTACAAAGGCGACGGCAGCATCGTCGTGCGCCCGGGCCAACCGTTCCCGGTACCGCCATTTGCCGAAGACGCCGGCGAAGAACCTGAGATGGCCGGGCTGTACATCATCAGCAACGACGGCAAGCCTTATCGCCTCGGTTTCGCGGTCGGTAACGAGTTCTCCGACCACGTCATGGAACGCAAGAATTACCTGTATCTGGCGCACTCGAAACTGCGCAGTTGCAGCTATGGCCCGGAACTTCGTACCGGTGAATTGCCTCAACATCTGGCAGGCACCAGCCGCATCCTGCGCGACGGCGAAGTGCTCTGGCAGAACGAGTTTCTCAGCGGCGAGGCGAACATGTGCCACAGCCTCGCCAACCTCGAATACCACCACTTCAAGTACAGCCAGTTCCTGCGTCCCGGCGACGTGCACATTCATTTCTTCGGCACCGCGACCCTGTCGTTTGCCGATGGGATTCGCACCCAACCGGGTGACGTCTTCGAAATCAGCCAGGCCGAATTCGGCGCGCCGTTGGTCAACGGCATCGTTCCGGTTCCAGCGGCTTTTGAACCGGACAGCATCGGCACCCTTTAAGGAGATCCCATGACTCAGATTATCGGTCACAACTACATCGGCGGTCAGCGCAGTGCCGCTGGCGACGTAAAACTGCAATCGGTCGACGCCACCACGGGCGAACAACTGCCCCACGATTTCATTCAGGCCACGCTGGAAGAAGTCGGCGCTGCGGCCAAGGCTGCCGCTGCCGCCTACCCGGCGTATCGCAGCCTTAGCGCTGAGCGCCGCGCGCAGTTTCTCGATGCGATTGCTGATGAACTGGATGCCCTCGGCGATGATTTCGTCGCCGTGGTCTGCCGCGAAACCGCATTGCCGGCCGGGCGTATTCAGGGTGAGCGCGGACGCACCAGCGGACAGATGCGTCTGTTCGCCAAAGTGCTGCGCCGTGGCGATTTCTATGGCGCACGGATTGATTTGCCGCTGCCGGATCGTCAGCCATTGCCACGCCCGGATTTGCGTCAGTACCGCATCGGTCTCGGCCCTGTAGCGGTGTTCGGTGCGAGCAATTTCCCGCTGGCATTTTCTACTGCCGGCGGCGACACGGCTTCAGCGCTCGCCGCCGGTTGCCCGGTGGTGTTCAAGGCCCACAGCGGCCACATGGCGACAGCAGAACTGGTTGCTGATGCGCTGATTCGCGCCGCAGAAAAAACTGCGATGCCGGCCGGTGTGTTCAACATGATCTACGGCGGTGGCGTCGGTGAATGGCTGGTCAAGCATCCGGCGATTCAAGCAGTTGGTTTCACTGGCTCGCTGAAGGGCGGTCGTGCGCTTTGCGACATGGCGGCGGCGCGCCCGCAACCGATCCCGGTGTTCGCCGAGATGTCGAGCATCAATCCGGTGATCGTTTTGCCGCAGGCATTGGCCGAGCGATCCGAAACCATCGCCCGCGATTTGACCGCTTCGGTGGTGCAAGGCTGCGGCCAGTTCTGCACCAATCCTGGCTTGGTGATCGGCATTCGTTCGCCAGAGTTCAGTGCGTTTGTGCAGCAGGTTGCGGGTTTGATCGGTGATCAGCCAGCACAAACCATGCTAAACGCGGGCACCCTCGGCAGCTACGGCAAAGGCTTGCAGAAGCTGCTGGCGCATCCCGGCATCGAACATCTGGCCGGCAATCCGCAGCAGGGCAATCAGGCGCAGCCGCAGCTGTTCAAGGCTGACGTCAGCCTGTTGATCGAGGGCGATGAAGTCCTGCAGGAAGAAGTGTTCGGCCCGACCACGGTAATTGTTGAAGTGGCGGACAAGGCGCAACTCAGCGCGGCGTTGCAGGGTCTGCACGGTCAACTGACGGCGACGATTATTGGTGAACTGGCGGACTACGAGCGCTTCGCTGAACTGACGCCGCTGCTGGAGCAGAAGGTCGGGCGGATCTTGCTTAACGGCTATCCAACTGGCGTTGAGGTGTGCGATTCGATGGTGCACGGCGGGCCGTATCCGGCCACCTCCGATGCACGCGGCACTTCGGTCGGCACGCTGGCGATCGACCGCTTCCTGCGCCCGGTGTGCTTCCAGAACTACCCGGACAGCTTGCTGCCCGAGCCACTGAAAAACGCCAACCCGCTGCGCATCCAGCGCCTGGTTGACGGCAAACCAAGCCGCGAAGCCCTCTGACACACCACCCCTGTAGGAGCTGCCGAAGGCTGCGATCTTTTGATCTTGATTTCAAAAAACAACATCAAAAGATCGCAGCCTTCGGCAGCTCCTACAGGGGGAGTGTGCTTCTTGAGCTATCATTGCCGGTTTCCCCCTGAAAGACTTGATTGCCATGACTGCCCAAACCCTTCTCAACGCCCTCGAACACTGCGGTATGGTCGAAATCGACGGCCTGCATGCCTTCGAATTCGCCCTCGACGAAGACGACAATCTGCACATCGAATGCATCGATGGCCGAGCGGCCAAGCATTGGGAATTTACCCCGGCTCAAGTTGCAGCGGCGACTTTTGATGACTCGCTGCAGAGCTGGCTGATCGTCGGCTATTTCAATGAAACCAAAGCGATCGGCGAACACCGCCTGGTGTGCCATGGCGATGTTGTCAGCAGCAGCGATGATGAGGATGACACTGATGAAAATGCGTAAATTCTGGCCGCTGCTGATGGCCGGCAGCGTAGGTGCCATGGGCCTGTCCACGGCATCGGCAGAAAGCTTTCAATTGCTGGTCGGTTCTTACACCGCCGGCACCAGCCAGGGCATCTATCGAATGAATTTCGACAGCGCCACTGGCCAGATCGACGCCAAGCCGCTGCAAGTGGTGAAGAGCGAAAACCCATCATGGCTGACCCTGTCCAAAGACCAGTATCGCCTGTTCGTGGTCAATGAAAACGGCCCGGGCCAGAAAGACCCGGTCGGCCGCGTCAGCAGCTATTCGATCGATCCGAAAACTCACGCCCTGACCCTGATCAATCAAGTACAGAGCCTGGGCAACGAGCCGACCCATTCGAGCCTCAGCGGCGACGCCAGCCACCTGTTCGTCAGCAACTATTCGGTGGTGGAAGATCCGGGCGGAACCTTGGCGGTGTTGCCCGTCGGTGCTGACGGCAAGCTGAAACCGGTAGTGCAAATGAGCGCGCACCCGGCGAGCCGGGTCAACCCTGAGCGTCAGGCGTCGAACCACGTGCACTCGACGATTTCCTCGCCGGACGGTCGCTACGTGTTCTCCAATGACTTGGGCGCCGACAAGGTCTTCATCTACCAATTCGACCCGAAAGCCAACCCTGATCTGCCGCTGACCCCGGCGAAAACCGCGTTCGTCGCCATGCCAGCCGGCAGTGGCCCACGTCATTTGCTGTTCAGCGCTGACGGCAAACATGCCTGGCTGACCATGGAAATGAGTGCGCAGGTCGCGGTGTTCGATTACAACGATGGCGTGCTGAAGCAAACCCAACTGGTCGATCTGGCCGCCGGTCAACCGACCTCGGACAAGGCCGGCGCGGCGCTGCACACCTCGGCGGACGGCAAGTTCCTCTATGTCAGCAACCGTGGCACCGCGAATCAGATGGTGGTGTTCAGCATCGATCCGGCGACCGCTCAGCTCAAAGAGCTGCAAAAGCGTTCGGTTGAAGGTGATCATCCGCGCGAATTCAGCCTCGATCCGAGCGGCAAGTTCCTGCTGATCGCCAACCAGAAAAGCAACCAGATTGTTGTCGTTGAACGCGACAGCAAGACCGGTCTGCTCGGCAAAACCGTGCAGAAACTGCCAATGGACGCCCCGAGCGACCTGAAGTTTATGGTGCGACAATAAGCCACAGGCCCCGGTTTACGGGGCCTGTCTCTTTGTATCAATCGCGCTGATATTCGGTAATGCTACAAAGCATTTCAAGCGAGTAACCGTCGAGCGTTAAGTTTGCTTCACAGCCCAACCGGGCAATCAAGCCAACCGAACACGAGGGTTACCGCCATGAACTTCAATCTCTTCTCTGTTATCGCCGCTTCCGCCATCTCCGCCACCGTTGTGCTGCCAGCCAGCGCCAACGTTGAAATCAACAGCAAAAAATCCCACACCCAGAGCTACACCCAAAAATACCTGCAACAGAGCGCCAACTTCTACGCTGCTCTGGATCACAAAGCCCAACACTGAAAGTCCCATTCTGCCTCCGCACCATTCGGGGGATTCACACGATCTCCTGTAGGAGCTGCCGAAGGCTGCGATCTTTTGATCTTAAACGTCAAAAGATCGCAGCCTTCGGCAGCTCCTACATGTTTGTGCGCGTGTGGTTTGATCGTTCCCACGCTCTGCGTGGGAATGCCTCTAGGGACGCTCTGCGTCCAGTGACGCGGAGCGTCACGGGCTGCATTCCCACGCAGAGCGTGGGAACGATCCGTAAAGACCGTCGCCCCCGTGTGCGTGAAGCACGGTCATAGGTTTTCTCAAACGCGCAAATAGACCGGCTAAATAATCAACGCAGCTGATGTTCACTATGGAAAACCCTGAGTGGTTGCCCGTGCTGTTTTGATCGATTCTGTGGCCATCGAAACATGCCCACGGGAGAACACCATGGCCAGCGCAATCATCACTTCAGCCAAACGCGGCGCCTACCTGGCCATCGGTCTTTACCTGGCCGTTGTACTGGTCGTCAGCATCGCCTCGCAGATGGAACACAGCTTCGACGCACCGATCGACGTCGCCCATCCCGGCATCCAGTTCGAAGTCCGCTCGCAGAGCGTGATGGTCGACCGGGCTGAACTCGCAGGAGTCGGCGGCGCATGAAAGGCTACAGACTTTGGGTCATCGCCAGTCTGGCGGTCATGACTAACGGCGCTTCGCTACTGGGTGTCGGCCAAGGCTCGGTGGGCGGGCTGGCGCGGGCCATAGAGGCCAATCACAGCATTGCGCACAACATTGAACGGGCGAATACCCTGGGGCTGATGGCGGGGAATCCGCCGGTGAAGGTTTCGGCGGATTTCCTTGGGCCTTTCGAAGTGGATTGCATGGCGCTTGGGATGTGCAATGCGCTTGCCTAGACACCACAATAAATCCCCTCACCACAGGGTTGATCGTTCCCACGCTCTGCGTGGGAATGCAGCCCCGGACGCTCTGCGTCCAATTGGAACGCGGAGCGTCCCTCGAGGCATTCCCACGCGGAGCGTGGGAATGATCAATCAGGCAGGAAGTTGAGGGTTACTTCTTCATGATCGAGGTGAAGAGGTCGGACTCGAGGAAGTTGTGCAACCAAGCCTGCAGACGCGGATAAGGCGTCTGCGCAAACCACTCGCGATCGACATGCGCGAACTGCCGAACAAACGGCAGCAGGGCGATATCCGCCAGGCTCGGATGATCAGCCAGCAAATAATCGCGATCCTGCAACAACCCCTCCAACCGCTGCAAAAACACCGCGCCCTGAGCCCGATAAACCTCCATTGGCTGTTCCGGATACCGCTCGGCGTACTTGTAGCGATTCAAATCCACCTTGAACCCCTGATCGTTCGCCTCGATCAACTCGGCAATCCGCGAATCGCCATCAAGCAACCAGTTCAGCGGATCATTCTGCGCCAGCGCCCAGCGCATGATTTCCAGGCTCTCATCAATCACCCGACCATCCGCATCCAGCACCGGCACCGTGCCCTTCGGCGAGATCGCCAGCATCTCCGCCGGTTTGGCTTTAAGGCTGACCTCGACAATCTCCACCGGCACGCTCGAATAACGCAACGCCATCCGCGCCCGCATCGCGTACGGACAGCGGCGGAACGAGTACAGCGTATTCATTTCACCTCCAGGGTGCTCAAACCATTGCCCTGACGCTGCACCTGAATCTGCACCGGAATCCGTTCGTGCATTTCCTGCACATGGGAAATCACCGCGACCTTACGGCCCTGCGCCTGCAAACCATCCAGCGCATCCATCGCCAGTTGCAGCGACTCCGGATCGAGGCTGCCAAAACCTTCGTCGATAAACAGCGATTCGATTTTCAGCGTACTCGACGCCATCGAGGCCAGCCCCAGCGCCAACGCCAGCGATACCAGGAACGTCTCGCCGCCAGACAACGAATGCACCGAGCGCAGTTCATCGCCCATTTCGGTGTCCATCACCAACAAGCCAAGCATGCTGCCGCCGCGTTTCAGGCGATAGCGTTTGACCAATTGGCGCAGCTGCACGTTGGCGTGATGCACCAGCAAATCGAGGTTGTAGGCCTGGGCGATCTTGCGGAACGTATCGCCGGTGGCCGAGCCAATCAGCGCACTGAGCCGCGCCCAACGCTGATACTCGGCGTAGGCATCAGCAATCTGCTGCGCCAAGGCCTGATTAGCATTCTGCCGGCGCTGATCTTCGACCTGTTCTGCACGCAGTTCAGCGCATTGCTGCTCGCTGACGTTGAACTGGTTCTGCAAATCAGTCAGGGCCGTGGCGAGTTGCTCGGCATCAAGATTGCCGTTGTGCTGGGCTTGATGCGCGGCTAAGCGCTCGTCACGTTCCTGCAACAGCACTTTGGCTTGCTCGATGGCTTTTTCGTTTTGCTGCAAGCGTTGGCGCAGTTCAGCGAGTTGCGCGTCGTCAACCCGCAACAGATCTTCGAGGCCACCGTCATCCAGCTCCGGATGACGAGCGCGCCAGTCGGCAATCTTGCTGGCCAGATTCTTGTCTTCGCTTTCCAGAGCCTGCAAACGTTGTTGCTGCGCTTTAAGTTCGGCGGCGATTTGCACAAGCTGCGTGCGCACACTTTGCAGTTCTTGCGCGGTACTGGTTTCGGCGGCGCGCGCCTGTTCCACAGCGTTTTCCAGTTGCTGCTGCCACTGTTCGGCGCTGCTGTGTTCGCCGAGCAATTGCGCCCGTTTCTGCTGGCACAGTTGCTGTTGCTCGGCCAGCGCATTGAACTGCTGTTCAGCGGTTTGTGCCTGCTGTGCACGGGTCTGCTGACGATCCTGTTCTTTATCCAGCATCTGCTGCCGTTGCTGCTGTTCGCTCAGTTCTTCCTTTTGCTGATCGAGTTGCGTCAGACGCTCGGCGATCTGCCGGTCAAGCTGCATAAACGTCGCTGCCGGCTCCAGGCGCAGGGCTTCAAGGGTCTCGGCCGGCAGCAGAGGGCCGAACGCCGTCAGCTCTTCGTCAAGACGCTGACGGTCGCTGCTCAGTTCGCGCTGTTGATTGCTCAGGTGCTGCGCGGCTTGCTGATGCGCGGTTTCGGCCTGACGCAATTGTTGAGTCAACCGCGCCGCATCCTGTTGCAGGGTGAGCAGGGCGCTCTGGCGCTGTTCGTCCTGAGTGATGCTCTGGTTCAACTGCTCGTTCTGGCGGATGAGCCAGGCGTCGCGTTTGTCGGCGTCCTGATTGAGCAACTGAGCAGACAGCGGGTGCGCATCGAGGCTCGGCGCGAGGGCCTGTTGCTGATTCGCCAGTTGCTCCTGTTGTTGCAGCAGTTCTTTCTGCTGAGCAATGACAGCGCCGACGTCGGCGCGCAGTTCACTGAGTTTTTCCTTGAGCTGATCGACGACTAGCTGAGCGTTGGCCTGTTCGCTTTCATCGTGGCGACCGAGGCTTTGCAGCAGCGCTTCCGGCTGGTGATACGGGTGCTCATTGCTGCCACACACCGGGCACGGTTGATCGTCCTGCAACTGCGCGCGCAACTCTTCGACACTGGCACTGCGCGCCAGACGCTGGCGTTCAAGCAGTTCGCGGGTGATGTTGAGGGTCTGCTCGGCGACGGTCAGTTCGGCTTTGGTTTTGACGCCGTCCTGGGTCAGGCGCTCACGCTCCTGCTGCGCATTGAGCTGGCGTTGTTGCAACTCGGCGCCGCGCTTGTCCAGATCCTGTTGAGTGGCCCACAGCCGCGACAGGTCTTCGAAAGCGCGCAGTTGTTTGCGGTTGTCCTGCAACAGCGTACCGAGAATGCCGATTTGCTCGGCGACGGCATCCGGTTCGGCGCCGGCCTCTTTGAACAGTACTTCGAGTTGTTGCTTCTGGCTGGCGAGCTCTTCAGCGCTGCGCGTGGCGTTTTGTTCGAGGTTGGCCAGTTCGGCCTGACCTTTGTTCAGGCGATTGCCGATCAGCATCAACTGCTGGAGACGATCGCGATAGGCATTCCACGCATCGCTCAATGGCGCCAGATGAGCGCTTTGTTCCAGCTCAGCGGCGATGCGTTGCAAGCGTTCGGCGACCTGGCCCTGCTTTTCCTGCAAGGCTTGAATGGCGCTCTGGCCGTCGGTGCAGGCCTGTTGCGCAGTGGCTTTGGCCTCAGCGCTCGCGGCCACATCTTTGGCCAGACGGGCGAGGGTGCTTTGCTCTTCGAAGGCCTGACGCAACAGCGGCGCATTTTCAGATTGGCGTTGCTGCGCCTCGGTCAGTGCGACTTTGGCTGTCTCAAGATTCTGCTCGAGTTGCGTCTGACGTTCAGTCAGTTCGGCGTGCTGGCGGGCGTGCTCGGCAATCTGCGCGGCCAACGGCGTCAACAACGCATCGAGTTCGGTTTTGCGGGCGAACTGGTGCCGTTGCGGGCCGAGTTGTTCCAGTCGCGTCAACTTGATGCGTTCGCCGGCCAGACCTTCCGATTGCTGCTGGGCGTTGTGCAGTTGCTCGGCGGCGGCTTGCTGCGCCTCCTGCAACAGACGCAAATCCTTGAGCCAACTGTGTTGCTGCTCTAGTTGCTTCAATTGCGCCTGCTGCAACTTGAGTTGCTGCTGTGCAGCGTTGAAACGCTCATCCAGTTCGGCGCGCGCTTCGGGGGCGAGGGGAGTGACGCCAGTGGCCTGATCCTGCAACAGCTTGTGCGCTTCGCGGGCCTCTTTGGTCTTGTCGAATGCACGACGGCCGAGGCGGGTGTACAGCGCGGTGTCGGTGAGTTTTTCCAGCAGTTCGCTGCGGTCGTTGTCGTCCGCTTTGAGGAACGCGCTGAACTCGCTCTGCGCCAGCAGCACGGCGCGGGTGAACTGTTCGAAGTTCAGGCCCAGTGCGGCTTCCAGTTGGGTTTTGTATTCACCTTTCTGGCTGGCGAGCAGTTGATCCTGATCGATGTCGCGCAAGCTCTGACGACTGGCCTGCAACTTGCCGCCAGCCTTCTCGCGGGCGCGGTTGGCTTCCCAGCGCGCCCGATAGCGACGGCCATCAACTCCGACGAAATCCACCTCGGCATAGCCTTCGCCGGTGCCGCGACGCAGCAAAGTGCGCGGGTCACCCGTGGCGATCTCGCCATCAGCATCGGGCACTTTGGCGTCGCGGCCGGTGTTGTTCAGGCGCGGAACAGCGCCGAACAGCGCCAGGCACAAGGCGTCGAGCAGGGTACTTTTACCGGCGCCGGTCGGCCCGGTGATCGCGAACAAACCGGCACTGGCCAGCGGTTCAGCGGTGAAATCGATCTCGAACGGCCCGGCCAGCGATGCGAGGTTTTTCAAACGAATGGCGAGAATTTTCATGGCTGCTCGCCCTCCAGTTGCACGTCTTGCAGCAGTTCGGCGAAGTCCTTCAGCGTCTGTTCATCGACCTCGCTGCCGTAGTTGTCGAGCCAGGCGCGGCTGAACAATTCCTGCGGGGTGAGTTGATCGAGTTCGATCAGCGCGGTGCCATCCTCCTCGCCGTCAGCGCCACGCTTGCCGGCGTATTCAGCGGCGATGCGCACCAGGCGCACCGCTTTGCCTTGCAGGGCGTTTTCCACTTGATGGCGCAGATCCGGCTGGGGCTCGTCGAGGGTCACGCGCACTTCCAGCCATGGCTGGCGCTGGGTTTCAGCGAGCAGGTCGATGTTCGGCAGGTCGGCCAGTTGCAGCAGAATCTCGGCCAGCGGTGCCGGGCCGATGCGTTGCAGGTTGACCGAGCGCGGGATCAGTTTTGGCTCGACGCTGACCAGGGTTTCGCCGTCGAGGGTGACGTCGAGGATCTGGTGCTGATAACCGATCTCCGAGAACGACAACGGGATCGGCGAACCGCTGTAGCGAATGCGCTCCTCACCGTTGACCTTCTGCGGCTTGTGCAAATGGCCGAGGGCGACGTAGCTGATGCTCGGCCCGAACAGGCTGGCGGGCAGGGCTTCGGCGTTGCCGATGATCAGGCTGCGCTCGGAGTCCTCCGAGACCGAGCCACCGGCCATGTGCGCGTGGCTGATGGCGATCAGCGCCTGACCCGGTTTGCGTTTGGCGTTGGCGGCTTCGATCAGCCATTCATGCACCTGACCGATGCCGCGCAAATAGTTGTCGCCCAGGTGTGCACCGGTGACTTCGGCCGGGCGCAGAAACGGCAGCGCCAGGCACCACGCGGCGATGTCGCCTTTGGCGTTCGGCAATGGCAGCAGCAGACGTTCGGAATCGAGCTGGCCGTCATCCAGCCACAGCACGCGACCCAGCGCGTGGGTGCGCAAGCGGCGCATCAACGGCGCAGGCAGTTCGATGCGCGAGCCGGAGTCGTGGTTGCCGGCGATCATCACGATGGTCAGCAAGGGCTGCTGCTCGTGGGCGTTGACGATGAAATCGTAGAGGCATTCCTGGGCTTTGACCGGCGGATTGACCGTGTCGAAGATATCCCCGGCAATCAGCAGCACATCCGGCTGCGCCAGTTTCAATTGGCGCAGCAGCCATTCGAGAAAACAGGCGTGCTCGAAATCGCGCTCCTGACCATGCAGGTTTTGCCCAAGATGCCAGTCGGAGGTGTGAAACAGACGCAAGGCGGACTCCGCAACAAAAAGAGGTGATGGCCGCGCGGGAATGAAGAGGCGGCGAAAGAGGGGGAGAGTTTACTGGCAAAACCACACCCTGTGGTCGAAGTCAGTCTGTTGGAATGGAGATGCAGGTTAGCAAGGGAACCCTGTGGCGAGGGGATTTATCCCCGCTGGGCTGCGAAGCGGCCCCAAATCCTGCAACTCAATATGCCTGACACACCGCATGGTCTGATTTTGCGGCTGCTGCGCAGCCGAACGGGGATAAATCCCCTCGCCACAGGGGGGGCTCCTACATTCTCGAGAGTGGTTATTTGGGGTAGAGCGGTGGCAACCCGCTGTCACCCACCGGGTCGTGTACGCGCTCGGCGGTGGGAATCGTGCGGATTGCCCGCCACAAATCCTCGCCTTGCCAATGCTGCCCCGTTTCGCTGTAGAGCGCGCCATTGAGCCCATCCAGCGCATCCGACAACGGCACAAACCGCGCCGCCATGTCCGCCAGTGTTTCCGGCTGCTGACGCGCCCACGCATCCAGCGCCTGCCGCGTTGCCTGCGGGTCATTGGCCTGGCTCGCGCGTTTGATGTCGTCGAGCAAGGTGCGCGGGCTCGGGCCGGTTTGTGCGGCGCGCAGGATCGCCGGCTGCCAGCGCGCTCGCCACCACAGACCAAAGCCGAGCAGGGTGGTGCAAGCCAGTATCAGCGTGCTGAGTTTCCACCACCACAGCGTGTCGTTATCGACAATCCCCGGTTGCAGATTGCCCGTCGGCGTGTCGACTTGCAGGCTCGGGTTATTGGCGACTTGCAGGGTGCGCGCCGGCAGGCTGCTGTGTTCCAAATGATCTTCGAAGGTGTTCCACCACACCACGTCCACCGTCGGCAGATCAATCGAGCCGCTGCGGCTCGGCACCAGCGCTTCGCGTTCTTCACGGCTACCGATCAGGCCACGGTCGCTGCTTTGATTGCTCAGCACCGGTTGATCGGGGTAGCGGCGCAGGCCATTGACGTCGGTGGCGGGCAGTGCGGGCAATTGCGAAGCGGCCAGACCTTCGACTTTCAGGGTCAGGCTGCGGGTCAGCGAATCACCGATTTGCGTGTGTTCCGGCTCCGGGTTCCAGCTCTCGCTCAAGCTCAGGCTGCGCGCCGGCAGCCACGGTGCATCAGCAGGATACGTCAGCGGTTTGGGCTTGACCGTCAGCGGAATTTCCGAAGAGGTGACGCGCATCAGTTTGCCCGGCTTCGGCCCTTGTGGGCTGGTGTCCTGGGCCGGTTGCGTGTCGACCAGCGTGGCGCTGAAGGTCTGCGGGGTGATCGTCAGCAAACCGCTGTGCTGCGGATAGATCGCGTAGCGCATTTCGATGACGCCGTGGCGCACACCGTTGATGTCTTTCTCGTAGGTGCGCGTGTCGCCGAGCTGCTCAACCCGCGCATCGACGATTTGCAGCGGTGACAGGCTGCTGTCGTCGTACAGCGAAACCGAGTGATAGACGCGCACAGTCAGGATCGCCTGCGCCTGCACATACACGCTGGACTGATCGAGACTCGCTTCGATAAACACCGGATCAAGGCTGTTTTTGTCTTCGCGGGTGTCGCTTTCGACCACTTGCACGGTGATCGGCTGGCTCTGCACCTCGCCCATTTGCAGCGAGGGAATCACCACGCTGCCGTTCTCTTTCGGCAGCAACGTGATGATCCAGCGTGTGGTCGCGCGGTTGTCGCCGTTGAGGGTATTGAGCTGGTTGACCTGCCGCGTGCCGCGCACTTCGAACAGCGGCTCCAGCGGGGTCAGGTCGGGTTTGCCGAACTGGGTGACGTCGCTGATTTCGAGGGTGAGCTCGACCGTCTCGCCGGAATTCAGGCGACTGCGATCCACACTGGCGATCAGCTCGGCCGCGTTGGCGGTCGTGCAGAGCAGCAGGGGCAGCAAGAGAGCGGTGAAGCGGGTCATCGAGTGTTTTCCTGATCCTGATGTTGTTGCTGTTCGTACCAGAATTTGCGTCGCAGCAGTTCGCCCGGATCGTCCGGGATTTTGCCCAGCCATTGTTCCAGTGCCTGACGTTGCTCGCCTTCAAGGTTGTCCTCGGTCGGGCGCAGCGTTGGCACGGTGTTGGTTTCCTCTTCCTCATCGTTGCTGCCCGGCACCTCATTCGGACCTGGCTGCGGCGGTGTGGTCGGCGGCGGTTCACTGGCAGACTCGCCGAATTGCGCCTCACTCTGGGCTTCGCTTTTCACCGCTGGTGGCGGCGCGGTGGGTGGCGGAGGTTCACCGCCCGGCAGATTCTGTTCGGGCTGCTGGCTTTCCGGTTCGACCGGTGGCGGGGTGTTTTTCTGCTTCAGCAGATTTTCCACCAGCGCCTTGTTGGTTTGTGCCGGACGCAGATCCGGTTGCAGCTCCAGCGCCTGTTCATAGGCGTCGATCGCCGCGTCCAGCTCACCGCTTTTCGCCAAAGCGTTGCCACGATTGTAGTGGGCGCGGGCATCGCTGCCTTCGGCAAAGCGCTGGGCGGCGCCACTGTAGTCGCCGGCCTCGTACAACGCCACCCCTTGCCACTGGTGATCGTCAAAATGTTCTGCGGCTTCGGCGGGGCGTTTCTGTTTGAGTAAGTGCAGGCCTTGCTGGTCGGGGCGCAGCCACAAGTCTTCGAAGTCGAAAGCGTAGCTCGGCTGCGGCAGGCAGAACAGCAGCGGCAGGCAAAACAGCCAGCCACGCCGCCCGGCACAGGCCGCGAGCAGCAGCAGTGGCAGCAGCAACCAATAACCCTGATCAGCCCAAGTGTCGAGGCGCACGGTCTGGCCATCGCTGCGCAAACTGCGCGGGCCGTTGAGCAGTCCGAGTGCGCCGAGATCGGCTTCATCCAGACGCGCCGCGTGGTAGTCACCGCCGACGCTATTAATGAACGCCGCCAGGCCCGGGCTGTCGAGTTGCGGCACACGGATCGCGCCTTGTTCGTCTTTGAGGAAACTGCCGTCCTCCTGCGCAATCGGCGCGCCTTCGGCGGTGCCGATACCGAGCATCAACAGCTGCGCAGATCGCCCGTTGAGCGCCCGGCGAATGCCTTGCCGTTCATCTTCGCTCAGTGACGAACCAACCAGCAGAATCCGCCCTTGGCCGAGTGCACCTTGTTTGAGTAAGTCCAGCGCTTTGGCGACGGCGAGATCGGCGCGATGGCCGCTTTCCGGCATCAGCGACGGCTTGAGTGCATCAAGCAGATTGCGACTGGTCGCCAGATCATCCGACAGCGGCACCAGCGTGTGGGCGCTGCCGGCGTAAACGACGATCGCGGTCTGCGCATCGCTGCGCGCCTGCAACAGGTCGAACACCTTGCGCCGCGCTTGTTCCAGTCGCGTCGGTGGTGAGTCGGTGGCGAGCATTTCCGGGGTCAGTTCCAGCACGATCACCAACGGATCGGCGGGTTTTTGGCTGGTCTGTTCGACGCGCTCCCAGCTCGGCCCGAGCAACGCGAGAATCGTCAGCAGCCACGCCACGCCAAGGGCCACCCACGGCAGTTTGCTGTCGCGGCCGCTGCCGCCACTGAGCAGGGTGGCGTGGAACGCCGGCGGCAGGATCATCTGCCAGCGTCCGGCGCGTTTTTGCCGGTGCCAGAGTTGCCAGATCAGCCAGCCGAGCAGCGGCAACAGCAGCAACCACCACGGACGGAACCAGTGCGGCCAGAGGGCAATCATCGACGCCTCCGCAGACGCAGGCGTTTGAGACGCTCGCGCCAGTCAGGCAGCGGACTTTGCAGATTAAGCTCCTTGTTGAACAGGCGTTGCAGCGGGTTGTCCGGCCACAATTCGCGGGCGACCAGCAACAGGCTCAACCACAGCGCCAACGCCAGCGGCCAGTGATACAAGGCTTGCGCAGGACGTGCCTGGGTCGGTTGTTGGGTCACCGGTTCGAGCTGGTCGAGGGTGTCCTTGATCGCTTGCAGTTCCTGGCCATCATGCGCGCGGAAGTATTGCCCGCCGGTGACTTCGGCGATTTCCTTGAGCGCCGGCTCATCGAGATCCAGGCTTGGATTGACGCCGAGCAGGCCGGTCGATCCGCTGTCCTCAGGATTGGCGCCGATGCCGATCGGGTAAATCTTCACGCCTTCACTGGCCGCCAGTTTTGCCGCCGTCAACGGATCGATTTCGCCGCCATTGTTGGCGCCGTCGGTGACCAGAATCAGCACACGGCTTTGCGCCGGACGCATGCGCAGGCGTTTCAGACCCAGACCGATGGCGTCGCCGATGGCGGTGTTTTTGCCGGCGATACCGATGCGCGCTTCATCGAGCCAGACGCGCACGGTGTGGCGGTCAAAGGTCAGCGGTGCTTGCAGGTAGGCCTGACTGCCGAAGAGGATCAGGCCGACCCGGTCGCCGTCACGGCTTTCCAGGAAGTCACCGAGCAGATGCTGCACCAAGGACAGGCGACTGACTTCTTCGTCCTGCCACTGCATGTCGGGGAAATCCATCGAACCGGACACGTCCACCGCCACCAACAAGTCTCGGCCACTGGCGGCAATTGGCAACGGTTCGCCCAGCCATTGCGGGCGCGCAGCGGCAGTCAGCAGTAGCAACCACAACAACATGAACGGCGCTTGCTGGCGCCACGCAGGCAAATTGGCGCGGGCACGACGGCGGGCGAGGCCTTCGAGGTCGGACAGAAAGCTGACTTTCAGCGCCGGTTCGCCGCTGTCGGCCACCGGCAGCACTAGGCGCATCAGCCACGGCAGCGGCACCAGCAGAAAAATCCACGGCCAGGCGAACTCAAACATGTTTGCGAATCCACGTGTCGACGGCTTGCGTCAGGCCGGCAATGGCTTTGTCGTCGAGTTTGCATTCCGGTTTGTACGCGCCTTCGACCAGCACCATCCAGCGCGTCAGGCCAGCGGCGGGGCAACGGTTGTCGAGGAACGCCAGCCACTTTCGGCCATTAAGGGTGTGGCTCTGGCTGTAGGGATAATGGTTGCGACACAGGCGTTTGAGCAGGCCATTGACCTGTTGCAGCCACGCGCCGGCCGGGGCGCCGTCGTAGGGTTTGGGCATCTGCGCCAGTTCTGCGAGGGCAGCGACGCGCACCGGATCGAGTGGCTGTTCAGCGCGCACGATCGGGCGTTTCTTCATGGGAATGAAACGGCGCAGGCGCCATACGGCGTAACCGAGCAGCGGCAATAACAGCAGTAATAACCACCAGCCCGGCGCCGGAGGCCAAAAAGCAATCGGCGGCGGCGAGATCAGCGGTTGCAATTGGTCGAGTTCGTTCATCGACCTTTCCCCGGACGCTGCGGGTTGAGGAATTCGCGCATCTGCTCGACCATTTCACTCTGCGTGCTCAACGGCATCAGCAGCACCCGCAGCTTCTGTGCGAGCAATTCCCAGCGAGCGATGCGCGCTTCGGCCTGCGCGCGATAGGTTTGGCGCAGATCGAAATTCAGCGTGTCGAGCTCAAGTTGGGCGCCACGTTCGGCGAATCGTAGAAGGCCGGCGGCGGGGAGGGCGTGATCGAGTGGATCGGATATCGGCAGCATCAGCAAATCGCAATGGCGCGCCAACAAGCTCAGTTGTTGCTCGGCGCTGTCGGACAGCGCGCGCTCATCGCAAATCACAATGGCCAGACTGCCGGGGCGCAGCACTTCGCGGGCGCGGCGCAGGGCCACGCCGAAGGCATCGCGATCCGGCTCACGTTCGCTGTGCAGCGATTGATTGACCTTGACCAAACGGTTGAGCAATTGCAGCAGGCTCTGCTTGCTGCGCCGTGGTTTGATTTCGTAGTGCTCGTTGTCGCCGAACACCAGCCCACCGACCCGGTCGTTGTGGCCGAGCGCGGCCCAGCCGATCAGCGCCGCGACTTGTGCGGCCAACACCGATTTGAACATCAGCCCCGAGCCGAAAAACAACCGCGTGCTTTGCTCGACCATAATGAAAATCGGTCGTTCGCGTTCTTCATGGAACAGCTTGGTGTGCGGCTCTTGTGTGCGAGCGGTGACGCGCCAGTCGATGGTGCGCACGTCGTCGCCGGCCTGATACACGCGCACCTGGTCGAAGTCGACACCGCGACCACGGAATTTGGAGTGATGCAGGCCGATCAGCGGGCTGCGCTGGCTCGGCGTGGAAAACAGCTGCACTTCGCGCACCCGGTGACGCATCTCGATCAGCTCGGCGAGGCTGACGCGGATGCCCGGTTGGGAAGGCTGGGGGGCATTCATGGGGGTCAAGCGACGGCTACGACGTCGAGAATCCGCTGCACCACCCGATCCTGATCGATGCCGGCGGCTTCGGCTTCAAACGACAAAATAATGCGGTGACGCAACACGTCGAACAGCACCGCTTGAATGTCTTCCGGGCTGACGAAGTCGCGACCGGCCAGCCAGGCGTGGGCGCGGGCGCAGCGGTCGAGGGCGATCGAGCCACGCGGGCTGGCGCCATAGGCAATCCACTCGGCCATTTCCGGATCGAACTTGGCCGGCGTACGGGTGGCCATGACCAGTTGCACCAGGTATTCCTCCACGGCGTCGGCCATGTACAGACCGAGGATTTCCTTGCGCGCGGCGAAGATCGCCTGCTGGCTGACCCGGCGCTCAGGCTTGGTTTCGCCGTTCAGTGCTTCACCACGAGCCTGCTGGAGGATGCGGCGTTCGACGGCGGCATCCGGGAAGCCGATTTTTACGTGCATCAGGAAGCGGTCGAGCTGGGCTTCCGGCAGCGGATAGGTGCCTTCCTGCTCGATCGGGTTCTGCGTGGCCATCACCAGAAACAGCGGCGACAGCTCGTAGGTGCTGCGGCCGACGCTGACCTGACGCTCAGCCATGGCTTCGAGCAGCGCCGATTGCACCTTGGCCGGCGCGCGGTTGATTTCGTCCGCCAGCACCAGGTTGTGGAAGATTGGCCCTTGCTGGAACACGAAACTGCCGGTTTCCGGGCGATAGATCTCGGTGCCGGTGATGTCGGCGGGCAGCAGGTCAGGGGTGAACTGGATGCGATGGAACTGGGCTTCGATGCCCTCGGCGAGTTCTTTGATCGCTTTGGTCTTGGCCAGACCCGGGGCGCCCTCGACCAGCATATGGCCGTCGGCGAGCAGGGCGATGAGCAAACGCTCGATGAGTTTTTCCTGGCCGAGAATCTGCGTTGAAAGAAAGGTTCGCAGCGCCAGCAGCGCTTCACGATGTTCCATCGGTGACTGTTCCTGGAAAGGGGTGGCCACGGGCGTTCGGATAACGCCGGGGCTGGGGGCGTTACTTTAATCCATCGCGGGGGGTGGCGACTAACGGCATTTTTCGCAAAGTGCGGGAAATGACTGGGGGAATGGTTGGATTTTTGTAGCAGGGGAGTGATTGGTTGCCTGTGCTGGCCCTATCGCGAGCAGGCTCACTCCTACAATGGATCGTCGTATACCGACCTGTAGGAGTGAGCCTGCTCGCGATGGGGCCAGTCCGGATACCATCACACCTCGTTAATAAACGTGCCCGTCCCATCCAGAATATTCGTCAACGTCTCCACCACCTCATCCAGATCAACCATATCCGGGTTAAAGCTGATCTCCAGCACATCATCCCCATTCAACGCATCAGCATCCGCCGCGCCGATTTCAATCTTCAGCAGCGTTGAGCTCAACGTGACCTTCACGCCGTCCAGCGTCGATGGCTCGCCGTCCAGGGTGATTTCCAGCTCATCCTCGTCCGGATAGCGGCTCATCAGGAACATGTCGCCCTTGTCGCTGTGGCAGCAGAGCATGGCCATGTTGTCTTCTTCGTCGTCGCATGGGTTGACGATCAATAGGGCGGTGGTCATTTGCATGGGGAATTCCTGGGGGGCTAACGCGGTAGACAGTGCGCAAAAAGTGCGATTTTGCCAGCCTGAGGGAAATTCTGCTGAAACATCGTCGAATGCAGGGCTGTTCTTAAAGACCATTCCCAGAGTCGAGTAAGAAAAATCCGCTGGCCTCGTAGGTTTTTTGAGAAGAACAAAAATAGCGTGAATTACAAGCCTTTTCGCTTGTTTTGGCGGATGTTTGCCGTCAGATTTTGCTGTTCGAACGCAACGGAGTGCGATGGCCAACATGCAAAAAAGGATGTCTTTTGATGAAGCGATATTTCCAATGGGCGCAAGAAATCAGTCATCTGTCCGAGGAGCAGGTGGAACAGCTTTACCAGCGCTACCTCAACGGCGAAAAAACCGCCGACCTGATCGCCGAGTACAAACTGCCGGATACCGTACGCAGTGTGTTGAAAGTGCTGCCGCCGATCGTCAGTGCTGACCTGACATGCCCGTACTGTGAATTGCCGATGTGGATGCACCGACCCTCCCGCGGCACCCCGGTTTCCCTGCGCAGTGCTTACAAATGTGTGAAGTGCGAGCATCAATACTTCACCGCCGGTGCGGGCTCGCGGCGCAGCGTGTGTGGTTGTGATGCCTGTGTCCGGCTGCGCAAACAGCAACTCGCCGATCAGGCCGAACGTGACCGCAGTGATCTGGCCGCGCGCTACGGCACGCCAAGCCCACCGGTGCCCTTTGCCAGTCTTGGATTCCAGCAAAAAGTTGCTCTGCTGGCGTTACTGGATGACGGCGGTCAAGGCGCAGGCGAACGCATTGCCGCGCTTGATGCTGAACTCAGAGGGGAAAAGCTCACGTCCACCGACGCATTCAGTGAAGAACTGGTGAAAGGTCTGCACGAGGCGGGCGCGTTGCTGGTCGATACGGCATCGGACATTCGAGCGTTCAATCGGGCCGACGAGTTCAGTATCAGCACGTATTCGGCCGTTTACTGGCGGGCCAACATCGCCCTGAACGAAGGCGTGCGCTGCACGCGCGATATGCTCTATCTGGCCCTGTACGAAGAGTTGTCCGGGCCTGTACTGCCAGGGTGGAAACGTGAGTTGTACGCATTGATCTTCAGGCTCGCGCGGGAGGAATCCATTCAATACGTTCACCTGCAGGCCAATATGGTCGGTATGGCGTTCACCGCCGAAGCCCGCGCCGACTCGGTGATCGGCACGTTGCTGCAGAACTTCTCGGTCAGCCAGATCTACTACTTCGCCAGAGTCGCGGTGAAAAGCGCTGCGCATTTCTATGCCACCGGCAACTCCAAGGGTCGCACTCACGCCTCCAACACCATTCCGCGCAACATGCAGAGCACCGCGCAGCTCGCCTTGGCGGAGAACTGGCGCAAGGACAGCTACGGCGATACACGCGTGCCGCAGCCGGCCATGACCCGCCTGCTTTACGACGTCGTGCTCAAGGACAGTGGTGCCGGTTTTTCCAAGTCGCCGGGGCTGTTCTGGCGAGACGAGTTTGTGCCTCGGTTTCTCACCGGTTCGCCGGTCGCCGCGCCACAGGTCGACTATCCGCAGTTGTTCTGCCGCGAGTGCGACTCCAGCAATGTCGACGCCAGCATGGACAAATTGACCCTGCAGATGCAGTGCTACGACTGCGCCACCGTGAGCAAATTCCGGGCCTATGAAGAGTTGCCGGACTGATCCGTGTCAAAAGCCAGTGCTGAACCGGATGCCACGCTCAGGGTCGATAGAACGGCCCTGATGGTTTTCGTTTCTGGATATGTAGCTGCCACGGGGCAGCGATTGGCACGAATGTCCCGTAAAACCGGGCATTCCCCCCGTCGTTTTCCGCCACGGCTGCTAGTGTTTACCGGTGCGAAAGCCTTCATCTACCTGCCTATGAACGAATATGTCGCAGCACCGCAAGCAGACACATTGTCGCAGCCATTAAGCTGCGCAACGGATGAGCACCCGTAAAGGCATTGTCGGCAAGCCTGGCAGTCGCTTTTGCAGATGCCCATTCAATGGAAGGTGAATGTGACCTGAGTGTCTCGTCCAGCTTCACCCACCTGTCCCCCTGTTTCCTCTGCCCGAGAATCAGGAACAGGGCGACACAAGCCCCGAAAGGGGTGTTGCACGCGACGCTTTCCATCAATAACAAGCTTAAGCGGAGTACCACAGATGGCGTTCTTCACCGCAGCCAGCAAAGCCGACTTCCAGCACCAACTGCAAGCGGCAC
Organism: Pseudomonas sp. 18058; assembly: GCF_902706155.1. NCBI lineage: Bacteria > Pseudomonadati > Pseudomonadota > Gammaproteobacteria > Pseudomonadales > Pseudomonadaceae > Pseudomonas > Pseudomonas sp. 18058. The sequence goes on along the minus strand of NZ_CACSJY010000050.1, from coordinate 6,315 downwards.
TGGCGCAGCACATCAGTGAACAGGCACTGCCACAAGTGGCGCTGTTCGCTGAACAATTCTTCGGCATCATTTCTCTGGACGAGCTGACTCAACGTCGCCTCTCCGACCTCGCTGGCTGTACTCTCTCTGCGTGGCGCCTGCTTGAGCGCTTCGATCACGCGCAACCGCAAGTGCGCGTTTACAACCCCGATTACGAGCGTCATGGCTGGCAGTCGACCCACACTGCGGTCGAAGTCCTGCACCACGACCTGCCATTCCTCGTCGACTCGGTTCGTACCGAACTGAACCGTCGCGGCTACAGCATCCACACCCTGCAAACCACCGTGCTCAGCGTGCGTCGTGGCAGCAAGGGCGAGTTGCTGGAAATCCTGCCGAAAGGCACCCAGGGCGACGGCATTCTGCAAGAGTCGTTGATGTACCTGGAAATCGACCGCTGCGCCAACGCGGCCGAACTGAATGTGCTGAGCAAAGAACTGGAACAGGTTCTCGGTGAAGTCCGCGTTGCGGTCGCCGATTTTGAGCCGATGAAAGCCAAGGTGCAGGAAATCCTCACCAAACTCGACAACAGCGCGTTCGCCGTCGATGCCGAAGAAAAGAACGAAATCAAAAGCTTCCTGGAATGGCTGGTGGGCAACCACTTCACCTTCCTTGGCTACGAAGAGTTCGTGGTCACCGATCAAGCCGATGGCGGCCACATCGAGTACGACCAGAGCTCCTTCCTTGGCCTGACCAAACTGCTGCGCACCGGCCTGACCTACGACGACCTGCGCATCGAAGACTACGCGGTGAACTACCTGCGCGAACCGACCCTGCTGTCGTTCGCCAAGGCTGCGCACCCGAGCCGTGTGCACCGTCCGGCCTACCCGGATTACGTGTCGATTCGTGAAATCGACGCCGACGGCAAAGTCATCAAAGAACACCGTTTCATGGGCCTGTACACCTCGTCGGTGTATGGCGAGAGCGTGCGGGTCATCCCGTTCATCCGCCGCAAGGTCGCCGAAATCGAACACCGCTCCGGCTTCCAGTCCAAGGCTCACTTGGGCAAGGAACTGGCGCAGGTACTCGAAGTGCTGCCGCGTGATGACCTGTTCCAGACCCCGGTCGACGAGCTGTTCAGCACCGTGATGTCGATCGTGCAGATCCAGGAACGCAACAAGATCCGCGTGTTCCTGCGCAAAGACCCGTACGGTCGTTTCTGCTACTGCCTGGCCTACGTGCCGCGCGACATTTATTCCACTGAAGTTCGCCAGAAGATCCAGCAAGTGCTGATGGAGCGCCTGAAGGCGTCCGACTGCGAATTCTGGACGTTCTTCTCCGAGTCCGTGCTGGCTCGCGTGCAACTGATCCTGCGTGTCGACCCGAAAAACCGTCTCGACATCGATCCGCTGCTGCTGGAAAAAGAAGTCGTGCAAGCCTGCCGCAGCTGGCAGGACGACTACGCCGCACTGACCGTCGAAAGCTTCGGCGAAGCCCACGGCACCAACGTGCTGGCGGACTTCCCGAAAGGCTTCCCGGCTGGCTACCGCGAGCGTTTCGCTGCGCATTCGGCCGTGGTCGACATGCAGCACCTGCTGAGCCTCAACGAAAAAAATCCGCTGGTGATGAGCTTCTATCAGCCGCTGGGCCAGGTCTCCGGCCAACGCGAGCTGCATTGCAAGCTGTATCACGCCGACACGCCGCTGGCGCTGTCCGACGTGCTGCCGATTCTGGAAAACCTCGGCCTGCGCGTGCTGGGTGAATTCCCGTACCGTCTGCGTCACACCAATGGCCGCGAGTTCTGGATTCACGACTTCGCCTTCACTGCCGCTGAAGGTCTGGATCTCGACATCCAGCAACTCAACGACACCCTGCAGGACGCCTTTGTCCACATCGTCCGTGGCGATGCCGAGAACGATGCGTTCAACCGTCTGGTGCTGACCGCCGGCCTGCCTTGGCGCGACGTCGCACTGCTGCGCGCTTACGCCCGTTACCTGAAGCAGATTCGTCTGGGCTTCGATCTGGGTTACATCGCCAGCACCCTGAACAACCACACCGACATCGCTCGCGAGCTGACCCGGTTGTTCAAGACCCGCTTCTATCTGGCGCGCAAGCTCAGCGACGACGACCTGGAAGACAAGCAACAGCGTCTGGAACAAGCGATTCTGACGGCACTGGACGACGTTCAGGTGCTCAACGAAGACCGCATCCTGCGTCGTTACCTCGACCTGATCAAAGCGACCCTGCGTACCAACTTCTATCAGACTGATGCCAACGGCCAGAACAAGTCGTACTTCAGCTTCAAGTTCAACCCGCACGCGATCCCTGAACTGCCGAAGCCAGTGCCGAAGTTCGAAATCTTCGTCTACTCGCCACGCGTTGAAGGCGTGCACCTGCGCTTCGGTAACGTCGCTCGTGGTGGCCTGCGCTGGTCCGACCGTGAAGAAGACTTCCGCACCGAAGTTCTTGGCTTGGTAAAAGCTCAACAAGTGAAGAACTCGGTCATCGTGCCAGTGGGCGCGAAGGGCGGCTTCCTGCCGCGTCGCCTGCCTCTGGGCGGCAGCCGTGACGAGATCGCGGCCGAGGGCATCGCCTGCTACCGCATCTTCATTTCCGGTCTGTTGGACATCACCGACAACCTGAAAGACGGCGCGCTGGTGCCGCCATTGAACGTGGTGCGCCACGACGATGACGACCCGTATCTGGTAGTGGCGGCGGACAAGGGCACTGCGACCTTCTCCGACATCGCCAACGGCATCGCCATCGACTACGGCTTCTGGCTGGGTGACGCGTTTGCGTCCGGTGGTTCGGCCGGTTACGACCACAAGAAAATGGGCATTACCGCCAAAGGCGCGTGGGTCGGCGTACAACGTCACTTCCGCGAGCGCGGCATCAATGTTCAGGAAGACAGCATCACTGTTGTCGGCGTCGGCGACATGGCCGGTGACGTATTCGGTAACGGCCTGTTGATGTCCGACAAGCTGCAACTGGTCGCTGCCTTCAACCACCTGCACATCTTCATTGACCCAAACCCGAACCCGGCGACCAGCTTCGTCGAGCGTCAGCGCATGTTCGACCTGCCGCGTTCGGCGTGGACCGACTACGACACCAGCATCATGTCCGAAGGCGGCGGTATCTTCTCGCGCAGCGCGAAGAGCATCGCAATCTCCCCGCAGATGCAGGAACGCTTCGATATCAAGGCTGACAAGCTGACCCCGACCGAACTGCTGAATGCCTTGCTCAAGGCGCCAGTGGATCTGCTGTGGAACGGCGGTATCGGCACTTACGTCAAGGCCAGCACTGAAAGCCACGCCGATGTCGGCGACAAGGCCAACGATGCTCTGCGCGTGAACGGCAACGAGCTGCGCTGCAAAGTCGTGGGCGAGGGCGGTAACCTCGGCATGACCCAACTGGGTCGTGTCGAATTCGGTCTGAATGGCGGCGGTTCCAACACCGACTTCATCGACAACGCCGGTGGTGTGGACTGCTCCGACCACGAAGTGAACATCAAGATCCTGCTGAACGAAGTGGTTCAGGCCGGTGACATGACCGACAAGCAACGCAACCAGTTGCTGGCAAGCATGACCGACGAAGTCGGCAATCTGGTGCTGGGCAACAACTACAAGCAGACTCAGGCGCTGTCGCTGGCGGCGCGTCGTGCTTATGCGCGCATCGCTGAGTACAAGCGTCTGATGGGCGATCTGGAAGGCCGTGGCAAGCTGGATCGTGCCATCGAGTTCCTGCCGACCGAAGAGCAGCTGGCCGAGCGCATTGCTGAAGGCCACGGTCTGACCCGTCCTGAGCTGTCGGTGCTGATCTCGTACAGCAAAATCGATCTCAAGGAGCAGCTGTTGGGCTCCTTGGTGCCGGACGACGATTACCTGACCCGCGACATGGAAACGGCGTTCCCGCCGACCCTGGTCAGCAAGTTCTCCGAAGCCATGCGTCGCCACCGTCTGAAGCGCGAGATCGTCAGCACCCAGATCGCCAACGACCTGGTCAACCACATGGGCATCACCTTCGTTCAACGACTCAAAGAGTCGACCGGCATGAGTCCGGCGAACGTCGCTGGCGCTTATGTGATCGTGCGCGACATCTTCCACCTCCCGCACTGGTTCCGTCAGATCGAAGCGCTGGACTATCAGGTTGCCGCTGACGTTCAGCTGGAGCTGATGGACGAGCTGATGCGTCTGGGTCGCCGCGCTACACGCTGGTTCCTGCGTGCCCGTCGCAACGAGCAGAACGCTGCCCGTGACGTCGCGCATTTCGGTCCGCACCTGAAAGAGCTGGGCCTGAAACTCGACGAACTGCTGAGCGGCGAAATCCGTGAAAACTGGCAGGCGCGTTATCAGGCGTACGTCGAAGCCGGTGTGCCGGAATTGCTGGCGCGTATGGTTGCGGGCACCTCGCACCTGTACACCTTGCTGCCGATCATCGAAGCCTCCGACGTGACTGGCCAGAACCCTGCAGAAGTGGCGAAAGCCTACTTCGCCGTGGGCAGTGCGCTGGACATCACGTGGTACCTGCAACAGATCAGCGCGCTGCCGGTTGAAAACAACTGGCAAGCCCTGGCCCGTGAAGCGTTCCGTGATGATGTCGACTGGCAGCAACGCGCGATCACCATCTCCGTCCTGCAACAGGGCGACGGCACCCTGGACGTGGAAGCACGTCTGGCGCTGTGGATGGAACAGCACGAAAGCATGATCTCGCGCTGGCGCGCCATGCTGGTGGAAATCCGCGCTGCGAGCGGCACGGACTACGCCATGTACGCGGTGGCCAACCGTGAACTGCTGGATCTGGCGTTGAGCGGGCAAGCGGTAGTGCCTGCGGCGACTGCGAATGCCGAGCTTGAAACGGCATAAGTAAGCGCTGAATGAAAACGCCCCGGTATCGTGAGATGCCGGGGCTTTTTTTTGTCTGCGGGTTGTGTGGTGTCTATTGCGGCCCTTTCGCGAGCAAGCCCGCTCCCACAGGAGGTACGCATTTCAAATGTGGGAGCGGGCTTGCTCGCGAAGAGGCCCTTACATTTAGTACAACTTCTGAGCCGGTTTAGTATCAAGCATCGACACTTTATCCGCAGGTCGTACGACTAAATTGTTGAGCGATTGGTCAAACTTTTGCAGCGCCCGAACTTGCACATCCTGCTGCTGATTAATATCGGCGACAATCTCTTCCGAGCGTTTGAAGTCCGCCCACACCGGTGTCAGTTCTTTCGCTTCTGAACCTTTCGCCGTGCCGATGTAGTTCAATCCTGCATCATAAAAATCGGCACTGACGTCAGCCTTGATGTCGGAGCTGCGTGAGGTGATTAACTGGCTGTGGGTGTCGACGATTGCGGTGACATCCGGTTTGGCTGCACGCAAGCTTTGCATGTCCGGATACACCGTCACTGAACCAAACTGGCGTTGCAGGGAGGCGTTGACCCATTCCACCGCCATGTCCGGTTTCGAGCTGGCGACGTAGGCGTCGTGGATCGGCTGTACCAGCAGGCTCTGGCCGAAACCGGTGCCGGCGTTGGCTTGATAGTCGCGCAGGTATTCGCGGTTGCTCTGGGTGCTTGGGCTGTAGACCACGCCGAGCGATACGCCGGGACCGCTTTTTACCTGAGTGGCGCTACTGCGACCGGTTGGATGCGGCAGCAGGGTATCGAGAGACGAGACTGCTTTTGGCGCCGTCGGCACTGAACAGGCGGAGAGGGCTAAAACCAATATCGCCAACATACTGGTGAACGCAAGTTTCATGGTGTTTCTCCCGTGAAACAACATCAGTCGGAAAGTTTAAAGTTGCCGTCAATGACGGCAGTTAATTCAGACTACCCCCGTCGCACGGCAAATAAGCTGACAATTTGCTGTCTGGTTTTGTATTGAATAGTTTTATTTGCTGTAACCCGATCCGGTTAATTGCATCGGGATATAAAAAGGCGCAAATCGGCAATTTGCACCTTTTTATTTATGGCTGGCTAAACAACCATCAGTTTTTCAGCGGAATCAGCACTTGCTCATCCGGGGACAGCACCATGAACACCAGCAACTTGGCTGGCTTGGTTTGGCTGGCGTTTTTCGAGACCAAATGCTCGGAACCGGCGGGCTCGTACCAGAACTGACCTTTCTTGTAGGTGATCGCCTGTTCGCCCTTCACCTGAGAGATCACTTCGCCTTCGAGCACGTAGGCCATCGCGGTGCCGTCGTGTTTGTGAGCGATGGAAGACTGGCCGGGTTTGTAGTCGACTTCGATCATCATGGCTTTTTTGCCGGGGGCGTTTTTCAGCATCTGGTCTTGCAGTACGGTGACTTTTTCCGAGGGGTCGTGGGCGAAGGCCGAGGTCGAGAGGGCCAGGGC